>NZ_JBFAUT010000015.1:0-72371 GCF_040679475.1 Actinoallomurus sp. NPDC052274 | reverse complement strand
CAGGACGCCGCGTTGGCGAAGCCTCCCGCCAGGAAGAAGACCGGCATCACCTGGAACGGCAGGGAGAGCCACCCGGTCCACGGAAGTCGCGTACGGGTCCGGGGCCGCCGCCGTACCGAGGATCGCTAGGGAACCCGGACGACGAAGGTCGTCGAGGCGGTTCCCTCATCGGAGTGGACGGTCGCGGTCACGGACGCCACGCCGGATCCGACGGTGCGGATGACGCGGTCGCCCTCGACCTTGACCACCCGCGGGTCGTCACTGCGGTAGCTCACCCGCATCCCTGCGGGCAGCGGCGTGCTCTGGCCCTTGGTGACGTAGCCGTAGACGCTCTCGTCCTTCATCGACACCGTGAGCTGCGGGTCGATCACGGCGCCCTTGTCGAAGGTCACCCGCTGGACGATGCCCTGGGCGGCGTCCCCGGCCTGGGCCGGCTTGGCGGTGACGACCGACGGCGACGGCCTCAGCGTGCCGTCGACCCTGACGTCCGCCTTCGCCGCGACGTCCCCGCTGGAGGCGCCGACCCGCAGTTGGTACGTGCCCGGGTCGACCACGTAGCGGTTCGACGCCTCGTCGAAGAAGGCGAGCTTGGACGCCGGGAAGGTCAGATGGACCGTCGTGCTCCGGTGCGGGTCCACGCTGACCTTGTCGAACGCCTCCAGCCGCTGGGCGGGGCGCTCCTTGGCGGCCGGCTCGAACGGCGTGCTCACGTACAGCTGCGGCACCGTCGTGCCCCGCGTGTCACCGTGGTTGGTGACCTTCACGGTCGCGTGGACCGTGCCGTTCGCGTCCACCTTCTTCTCGACGTGCAGGTTCGAGTAGGAGAACCGCGTGTAGCTCAGGCCGTACCCGAACGGGTACGTGACGTCCCCGTTGAAGTACATGTAGGTGCGGCCGTGGCTGGTGGACGTGGGCCGGATGCCGTAGTCGCCGATCGCGGGGATCTGGCTCTGGTCCTTGTACCACGTGAAGGGCAGCCGCCCGCTCGGGTCGGTGTCGCCGAGCAGCACGTCGGCGAGCGCGGCGCCCTGCTCCTGCCCGTTGTAGGAGCTCCACAGCATCGCCGGCACCTGCGACTGGAAGCTGCCCGTGTCGACCTGACCGACGGTCTCCATGTACGCGATGGTGCGCGGGTTGCGCGCCGCGACCTGGCTGATCAGCGACGCCTGCGCGCCGGGCAGCGCCAGAGTGGTGCGGTCGACGTCCTCACGGGAGTTGCCGGAGTTCGTGCCCGCGACGACGATGACCACGTCGTACTGGTCGGCCGCCGCGACGGACGCCGCGTCGACGGTGTCCTGGGCGCTGCCGGTGACGCCGGGGTAGTAGTCGACCGTCGCATTCGGGTTGATCTTCTGGACCGCGGCCTTGATGCCCTGGTACGGGTTGACCTGCTTGGCGACCCCGGACGGGCCCTCGTAGGTCGCGTAGCCGCCGAGGAAGAGGGCGGACGGGTTGGCGTAGGCGCCCATGACCGCGACCTTGTAGGAGCCCTTGGCGGGAACCTTCAGCGGCAGCAGGCCGTCCTTCGCGCCGGCGGCCGGGGAGTTCTTCAGCAGCACGAGACTCTGCTCGGCGGCCTGCTGCGCGAGCGCGATCCGCTCCGGGGTCTGGGTGACGGCCTTGTTGGCGTCGGAGTTGACCCAGGTGGTCCCGCCCAGGCGGGCGCGGGCGTCGCGGACCCACGGCACCCGGCCTTCCTGGTCGAACTCGCCGGTCTGGATCCGTGCGGAGAACAGCCGGACGAGGGAGACGTCGACGTCGTTCTCGTTGAAGACACCGGTCTGGGTGGTGATGTGCTTGGCGACCGCGTCGGGGACGGTGTTGCCGTAGTTGGACGCGTCGTGGTAGCCGCCGTTGCAGTCCAGATCCTCACCCGCGGTGATGGCGTAGGCCGTCCGGCCGTACTGGTCCAGCGGGGCCGACGCGCCCGGCGGCTGCCAGTGGTGGCCGCCCTGGATCTCGTACACCGCGTCGCAGTCGGAGGTGAAGTACCCGCCGAAGCCCCACGTCTGACGGGCCAGCGTGTCCATCAGCTGGACGCTCGCGGCGGCGGGGACGCCGTTGACCCGGTTGTAGGAGCTCATGATCGAGCCGGGGCTGGAGCTCTGGATGATGTTGCGGAACTGCGCCGTGTAATACTCCCGCAGCGTCCGCTGGTCCATGTCGGACGTGCCGGTGCGGCGGTTGAACTCGCTGTTGTTGGCGGCGAAGTGTTTGAGCGTGGCCACCGCCTTGAGGTAGCCGTTCGCCGACTTCGGCGGCTTCCCGTTCTCGTCCTGACCCTGCAGGCCGTTGACGTACTGGCCGGCGAGGTCGGCGGTCAGCGTCGGGTCCTCGCTCCAGGTCTCGTCGTTGCGGCCCCAGCGCGGGTCGCGGCCGAGGTTGACGGTGGGGGAGTAGAAGTCGAGGTTCTCGGTGTTGTTCGGCATCACCTCGCGGGCTTCGTCACCGATGGCGCTCGCGACCTTGTGGACCAGGTCGGGGTTCCAGGTGCTGCCCATCGCCAGGTCGACCGGGTAGGACGTCGTGTTCGTGGCGGGCGGCGGGTTCGACGTGCTGTTGGTGATCGCGGCGACGCCGTGCGATGCCTCGTTCCACCAGCCCCACGACGCGACACCGAGCCGGGGGATCGCCGGCGCGATGTTGCTGTTCATCTGCTGGGCCTTCTCGGCCAGTGTGAGACGGCCGACCAGGTCCGCGGCGCGCTCGACGGGCGAGTAGTGGGGGTTGAGGTAGATCGGCGGCGACGTGCTGTCGTCCGCCGACGCGGCGGGCATGCCGGTCGCGACGACGGCGCACAGAGCCGCCCCTGTCGCGATCAGCGCGAGTGGTCTTCTTCTCACGGATACTCCCAGGACGCACGGGTGTGTCACGACCGTTCGCGCTCTGGTCACTGACACTTGGCGGGACTGTAGGAACGGCGGTTTATCAGCGTCAAGGAGTAAAAAAGGCCGAGAACGGCCAGCATTAATCCGGACCCCGGACGAATCGCTACCCTGACCTCATGCCGGAAGCTCCAGGGTCACTCACCTCTCTGCGGTCGCGGAACCGCCTGCTCGTCGTGGAGACCGTGCAGCGGCGCGGCCGGATCAGCAGGGTCGGCATCGCCCGGGCCACGGGCCTGTCGCGCACCACGGTCTCGAGCCTCGTCGCGGACCTGATCGCCGAGGGCGTCCTGGCCGAGGCGGCCGACGGCGGCGGATACCGCGCCTCGTCCGGCGGCGGTCGCCCCGCCACCCCGCTCACGCTCAACCCGGAGGGCGGCGGCGTCCTCGGCGTCCACCTGCGCCACGCCGGGATCCGGGTGCTGTTCACCGACCTGTCCGGCGGCGTGCTCGGCGAGCGATACCAGGAGCTCGACGTCGACCACCGGCCGGACGACGCGCTCGCCTACGTCGCCGATACCGCGCTCGACCTGGTCGCGGCGGTGGGGCACGACGCCGGCCGCGTCTTCGGCGTGGGCGTCGCGGTCTCCGCCCCGATGCAGTCGCAGTCGCACACGCTGCGGACCTCCTCGGTGCTGGCCGACTGGACCGGCGTCGACATCGCCGCGCGCCTGCGGGAGCGCGTCGGGCTGCCCGTCCACGTGGGCAACGACGCGAACCTCGGCGCGCTCGCCGAATGGACCTTCGGCGCCGGCCGGGGCGCCGACGACCTGATCTACGTGATGCTGTCCGACGGCGTCGGGGCGGGCCTGATCCTGGGCGGCGAGCTGTACGAGGGGGCCACCGGATCGGCCGGCGAGCTCGGGCACATCCCCGTCGTCGACGGCGGGTACGTCTGCCGGTGCGGCAACCGGGGCTGCCTCGAGACGGTGGTCGGGCTGCGCGCGCTCACCTCGGCCTTCACGCACACGCGCGGACCGGACACCACCACCATCGCCGACGTCGTGGCGCTCCTCGCGGCCGACGACCCCGGCGCGCAGCGGGTCACCGCCGACGCGGGGCGCATGGTCGGCCGCGCCCTGGTCGGCATCTGCGCCATGCTCGAACCGCGGCGGGTGGTCATCGGCGGCGAGGTCGCGGCGGTCGGCCGGCCCCTGCTGGAGGGCGTTCGTGAGGTGCTCGCCCGGCAGTTGCCTCCGCCGGTCGGCCAGGAGGTCACCGTCACGGCAGGCCGCCTCGGCGATCGCGCCGAGGCGCTCGGCGCCATCGCGCTCGCCACCCACAGCACGTCCGCGCACCTGCTGACCTCCTGAACCGCGGAAACGAGGGCGGCGCGCCGGGCCGTGGCACCCCGGCCGCGGCTGTGGCACCCCGGCCCCGGCTGTGGCACCCCGGCCCCGGCTGTGGCGGCCCGGATCCGGCCTCGCCGGAGCGCCCTCTACGATCGATCTGGACGGTCAGGAGGTCGGCAGGATGAAGGTCTGGGTCCCGGACAAGGAGATGGCGGAGGCGCTGGCGGACGTCGCCGGGGCGGAGGTCGGCGTCTACCCGGGCGGAGACGATCTTCCCGGTGATCCGGCCGAGGTGGAGTTCTACGTCCCGCCGTTCGTCCCGACGCCGCAGAGCCGCACGATCCTGGCCCGGATGCGCGGGCTGAAGGTCCTTCAGCTCCAGATCGCGGGCGTGGACGCCTTCCGGCCGCACGTTCCGCCCGGCGCCGTGCTGTGCAACGGCCGGGGCGTGCACGACGCGAGCACCGCGGAGTGGACGGTCGGGGCCATCCTCGCCGCGCAGCACGACTTTCCGCGCTTCGCCGCCGCCCAGCGGGAGGGGCGCTGGGACTGGCACATGACCGACGCGCTCGCCGACCGCACCGTGCTGATCGTCGGGTACGGCTCGGTGGGCGCGGCGATCGAGCGGCGCCTGCTCCCGTTCGAGACCGAGGTCGTCCGGGTGGCCCGGACGCCGCGAGAGGGCGTCCACCCGGTGGGCGCGCTGCCGGAGCTGCTGCCGCGGGCCGATGTCGTCGTGCTGATCGTGCCGTTCACCGCGGAGACCACCGGCCTGGCCGACGCGGAGTTCCTCGCGCGGATGAAGGACGGCGCCCTGCTCGTGAACGCCGCCCGTGGACCCGTGGTCGACACCGACGCGCTGGTCGCGGAGGCGTCCCGGGGGCGGCTGCGCGCCGTGCTCGACGTCACCGATCCGGAGCCCCTGCCCGCCGGTCACCCCCTCTGGTCCGCGCCGGGCGTCTTCATCACCCCGCACGTCGGGGGCTCGACGCCGGCCTCGCGGCGGCGCGCCGTCGCCCTGGTGCGCCGGCAGTTGGAACGTTACGTACGGGACGAACCTCTACATAATGTGATTACTGGGTCCTACTGATCTGGTAAAGGCTTCTGTCCCGCGACTTTGCCGTTCCGAACGGAATTCGGGTCGGGGCTTTGCCGATCGGAGGTGATCGCAGCGTGAAAGCGCCCCGAAGCGCTCAGTGTCCGATTACGCAACGTCGCGAGTTGTCGCCGGGTGGACGCCCAGCCTCAATCGCTCCGTGACCTACGGACCGTACATTGAGTATCGAGGCTGACCAGAGTGACCGCCGCGTGGACGCTGCCGGAGATCCCGACACGTCCGCGTTCGGTGCGATCCACCCGGTGACGTCCCACCCGTGGGCCGGCACCCGTACCGGATGACACGGCATTCGACAGGCAGGTATACGCCACACCTGAGACGGCCTGGTGCCGTCGCCCGAAAAGTCATGCGTTCGGCACCCGGCGCGCGCCGTGCTCCGGAACAATCTGATCAAGAAACTTAGAGAGCGAGTAAGTGATGACCGGCGATCGGACGGAGCGGCGACGCTGGGGGATTCCGGCGGCCGCGCGGCCGTTCTACCCGGTGTTCGCGCTCGCCGTCGTCCACGCGATCGCCTTCCTGGCCGGCCGGGGGATCGACGGCGCCTGGCTCAGCGCCTGGGCGGCGGCGACCGCGGCCACCTCCCTCATGTTCGCGATGCGGCGGACGCCGCAGACCCCCGCGGGCAAGGTCGACCGGGAGACCTGGCGCTGGTTCGGCCTCGCGGCGATGGCCTGGTCCGCCGGCGCGGCGGTTCAGGCGATCTCGCGGATCGTCTTCAGCCGGTCCGCGGTGGCGGTCTCTCCGGCGGACCTGTTCTTCCTGATCGCCCTGGGCACGATGACGGCGGGGTTCGTCATGCCCATCGGCCTGCCCCGCAGCGCCCGCCCCTGGCTGCGCTACCTCGCCGACACCTACGTCTGCGCCTGCGCGCTGTTCGTCGTGGCCTGGGTGGCGGTGTTCGACCGGCTCTACCGGATGTCCGGAGAGGGCTGGGCGCAGTTCCTCATCGAACTGCGCTACCCGCTGCTGGACGCCCTGCTGGTCTGCGGGCTGCTGCCGATGGCGGTCGGCGCGCTGCGCGGACACCGCCGTTCGGCCATGGTCGCCTACTGCGCCCTGGTCGTCCTCACCGCCGCCGACGTCCTGTACGTCGTCGGCCGACTCAACGGCCGTGGACCGTACGGCACCACCGCCGACCTGGCGCACCTGGCCGGACTGCTCCTCCTCGGCGCGGCCCCTTGGGTCCTGCGCGGAGGCCACGGCGAGGTGACCCGGCGACGGCTGGTCGGGCCCGGACTCGCGCCGAGCGCGACGGCCGCCGCGGCGGCGATCTTCGTGGCCGGGCACACGCTGACCGGCGCGCACGGCCTGCGGCCGGTCGTCCCGATCATCGCCGGCTCCGCCGTCCTCGTCGTCCTCGCCCGGCTCGGCGAACTCGTCCACGACAACGACCGGCTGCGGCACGCCGCCCGGACCAGTGAGAAGCACTTCCGGGCGCTCACCGAGAGCATCAACGACGTCGTGGTCATCTGCGGGCTCGACGGCGTCGTCGAGTACGTCAGCGCGGGAGCTCAGCCGTCGTACCACTACACGGCCGAGGACCTGCTCGGCCGGTCGGTGACCGATGTCATCCACCCCGAGGACCTGCCCAAGGTGGTGGCGGCGGTACGCCGGCTGTTCCGCGAGAACAACGACGAGGTCGCCCGCCTCGCCTGCCGGGTCCGCGCCGCCGACGGCACCTGGCTGCCCACCGAGTGCACGATCTGCCGGTACGGCTCGTCGGGCGGTGGATCCGCGGACCGGCTCCTGGTCACCGTACGGGACTTCAGCGAGCAGGCCGCGCTGCAGCGGCAGGTCACCCACTTGACCTTCCACGACGGGCTCACCGGCCTGCCGAACCGCGCCTACTTCGAAGAACGCGCCCGCGAGGTGGTGGACCGCTCCCAGGGCACGGTTGCGGTGATCTTCGTGGACCTTGACGGTTTCACCGCCGTCAACGACTCGATCGGCCACGCCGGCGGGGACCAGGTGCTGGCGCAGGCCGCCCGCCGGTTGCGGGCCGGCGTCCTGGCCGACGACACCGTGGCCCGCTGGGGGAGCGACGAGTTCGCCGTGCTCGTGGAGAACGCGACCGAGGTGCAGACCGTCGTCGACCTCGGCGAGCGGATCGTCCGGATGCTGGCGGGCGAGCCGTACCGCGTCGGCGACCGCAGCATCGTGCTCACCGCCAGCGTCGGCGTCGCCTTCACCGAGGACGGCATCGGCGGCCTCGAACTGATCCGCAACGCCGACGTGGCGCTGTCCCGGGCCAAGGATCTCGGCGGGGGACGGGTCGAGGTGTTCGCCGCCAAGATGCACGCCGACGTCGTACGCCGGCTCGAGCTCGGCGGCGAGTTGCAGCGCGCCCTCACCGAGCAGCAGTTCACGGTGGAGTTCCAGCCGGTCGTCGAGCTCGGCACGTCGCGGGTCACGGGCGTCGAGGCCCTGGTGCGGTGGTGGCGCGACGGGGAGTTCGTGCCGCCCGAGGAGTTCATCGGCACCGCCGAGGAGTCGGGGCTGATGATCCCGCTCGGCAACTGGGTGCTGCGCGAGGCGTGCTGCCAGGTGGCCCGCTGGCGCGCGTCCGGCTGGGACATCGGGCTGTCGATCAACCTCCGTCCCCGGGAGATCGCCGCGCCGCGGTTCGTCGAGTCGGTGGCGACCGCGCTCGACGACAGCGGCCTGTGCCCCAAGATGCTCACCCTCGAAGTCGAGGAGGAGGTCCTGGTCGACGGCGGCGACGAGCTGATCGCCCGGCTGTCCGCGCTGCGCGACCTCGGCGTGCGGCTGGCCATCGACGACTTCGGCACCGGCTACGCCTCGCTGGCCTTCCTCCGGCAGTTGCCGGTCGACGTGATCAAGATCGACCCGTCGTTCGTCGCCGGCCTCGGCCGGGACGAGACCCTGACGCTTCTGACGCGCACGATCGTCCGGGTCGGTCGCGATCTCGGGCTGAGCGTCGTGGCCGAGGGCATCGAGCGGCCCGAACAGCTCGAACTCCTCAAGGAGATGGGCTGCCCGCGCGGTCAGGGCTTCCTGGTCGCCCGCCCGATGGCGGCCCAGGGGGTCGAGGCGCTCGTGCGCACCAACCCGCGCGGCGAGGCGTCCATCCCCCTGCACGGATCCGCCCTGTCCGCGGGCTGACCGTTCGCGGTCGGCCATGCGACAGTCGGTGACGCCGTGGTCGTGTAGTCCGGTGCGGACCTGATGGATCGGGAGATCCGATTCGTCACTCTCTCAATCGATCGATTGATTGAGCTGTTCGGAGCCCGTAGTCTCCGTCCATGTCTGCGCCCGAGTCCGCGGCCGATGGGAGCCGTGACCGCATCATCGCCGCCGCGACCGCCCTGTTCGCCGACTACGGCTATGAGGGCACCGCGACTCGCCGGATCGCCGCCGAGGCCGGGCTCAACCTGGCCACCGTCGCCTATCACGTGGGCGGCAAGGGCGACCTGTACCGCGAGGTCATGCGCCGAGCCCACGAGACCGAAAAGGCGGTGCTCCACGAGGCCCTGGCGGTCTTCGCCCGCGACGCGACCGAGGATCCGGTCACAGCCGTCACCGCCTTCGCCGAGCGCTACCTGGACTTCTGCCTGGAGCAGCCGCACATCCCGGCGCTGTGGATGCGGCGTTGGCTGTCCGACGCCGCCGAGTTCGCCGATCTGGAGGAGCGCTATTCGCGGCCGCTGATCGAGGCCGTGCGGGACGCGGTCGTCGCGGCGATGCCCGCGGTGCCGGAGAACAAGGCGGAAATGGCTGTTTGGACGGTGCTGTGGACCACCCACGGATTCTGCCGCTCGCCGATCCGCGATCAGGTGCCACGGTTCCGCTCCCACTTGCGGGAGCTGGCGATCAGCATGCTCGAGGTCCGCGCTACCGCGGCGAGCGCGGCGCGTCCGACCGCTGGATCGGCCGGTCGGCCGGCCGGCGAGCCCGCCGCCGGCCGGACCGAGGCGTAGCCGTGCGAGCCGCGCCGACTCACTACGATCTGGCCGCCTACGCCGTGGGCTCCGTCGGCACCGGCATCTATTCGACCGTCCCCGGCCTGCTTCTGCTGTACTTCATGACCGACGCCCTCGGCGTACCGGCCGGTGTGGCCGGACTCGTCGTAGCCCTCCCGAAGGCCTGGGACGCGGTCTTCAACCCGCTGGTCGGCGCGGCCAGTGACCGTGAGGCGGTCCGCTCCGGTCGGCGCACCCGGCTGCTCGCCGCCGGGACGCTCGCGCTTCCGCCCGCGTTCGCGGCGATGTTCCTGTCGCCGCTGACCGGGCCCGGCGCCGCCGTCTGGGTGGCGGTCTCGTTCGTCCTGGCCTCCAGCGCCTTCTCGCTGTTCCAGGTTCCGTACGTCGCCCTGCCCGCGGAGATGTCCGACCGCTCCGAGGCCCGTACCCGGATCATGGTCTGGCGGACGGTCTGCCTGACCATCGGGATCCTGCTGGCAGGCGGCCTCGCCCCGGCGGTGGTCTCGCTGGCCGGCGGGGGCCGCGGCGGTTACGGGATCATGGGCCTGACGATCGGCGCCGTTCTGGTGGCGGCCCTGTTGATCCCGGCTCTCGGCTCGCGCCGAGTGCCGGCGCGGCCGGGATCCGAGCCGCTCGGCCTGGTCGCGGCCTTCCGCACCGCGCGGGGTAATGACTCCTTCTTCGCGCTGCTCGGCGCGTTCGTCCTGCAGGCCGCAGCGGTCGCGATCATGCTCGCCGCCGCCCCGTACGCGGCGACCTATTGGCTCGGCGGCTACCGACTGACGTCGCTGCTGTTCGTCTGCCTCGTCGCGCCGAGCATCGTCGCGGTGCCGCTGTGGGGCAAGGCCGCCGCCCGCTGGGGCCGGCTGCGCTGTCTGACCGCCGCGACGGCCCTGTTCGCCGCGGCCTCGGCGGCCCTGTGGCCCGCGGCCGGCACCGGGTCGGCGCGGGTCGGTGCGACGCTCGTGCTGACCGCCGTGCTCGGAGCGTGCTACGCGGCGCTGCAGGTGCTGCCCCTGTCGCTGCTCCCCGACACCATCCACGCCGACGCGGCGCGCACCGGCCGACTCCAGTCCGGGGCGTTCACCGGGCTGTGGACCGCTGGGGAGACCGCCGGCCTGGCGGCGGGGCCCGGGCTGTTCTCACTGGCCTTGGCCCTGGCCGGATTCGCCTCGTCGGTCCATGACCGTCCCGTGGCCCAGACCGCGACCGCACGCACCGGGATCCTGGTCGGGTTCAGCGTCGTGCCCGCGCTGTTGATGGCCGTCTCCCTGCCGGCCCTGCTCGCCTACGGCCGCCGTCGTACGGCCCCGGTCCCCGACCTTCTGGACCCCCATCAGGAAACGGAGAACGTTCCATGACCGCGACTCACCCGGGCCTGCCCGAGACCGGCCGGGCGGCCGCCGACCTGCTGGCCGATCTCGCGGCGCTGACCGCGACCGACCTGCCCACTCGCGGCGAGCGTGTCTCGGCGTACGTCTACGACACCGGCCGCCCGGCGGTGCGGCAGGCAGCCCACGAGGCGTATCTGGCGATGCTGGAGGTCAACGGACTGGACCCGACGGCCTTCCCGAGCGTCGTGGCCCTGGAGCGGCAGGTGATCGGGGCGACGGCCACCCGCCTCGGCGGCTCCGACGCCACCCCGGGCATCTTCACCAGCGGCGGCACCGAGTCGATCATGTTGGCGGTGAAGGCCGCCCGCGATGCCCGACCCGACATCGCCGAGCCCGAGATCGTCATCCCGATCACCGCGCACGCCGCGTTCCACAAGGCGGGGAACTACCTTCGCGTCCGCGTGATCGCCGTGCCGGTCGACCCGACCACCTTCAAGGCCGACCCGGAGGCCATGGCCGCCGCCTGCACCGACGCCACCGTGCTGGTGGTGGCTTCAGCGCCGTCCTACGCCCACGGTGTGATCGACCCGGTCGAGCGCATCGCCGCCGACGCCGCCGCGCGCGGCATACCGTGCCACGTCGACGCCTGTGTGGGCGGCTACCTACTGCCCTGGCTGGCCGAAGCCGGCGCGGACGTGCCGCCGTTCGACCTGTCCGTCGCGGGTGTCACGTCGCTCACGGCCGACCTGCACAAGTACGGATACGCGCCCAAGGGCGCGTCGGTGGTGCTGTTCCGTGACGAGGCCATGCGCCGCAGCGCCTACTTCGTGTGCGCGTCCTGGCCCGGCTACCCGGTCGTCAACTCCACGGTCCAGAGCAGCAAGGGTGCCGGGCCCCTCGCGGGAGCCTGGGCCACGATGCAGGCCCTCGGCGCCGAGGGCTACCGCGAACTGGGGAGAAGCACGCTGTCCGCGACCCGGCGCCTCATCGCCGGCGTGGAGGCGATCGATGGCCTGATCGTCCTCGGCAAGCCGGAAACAGCCCTCATCGCCCTGGGCGCCGACCCCGCCTCGCCGCTGGACCCGTGGGCGCTGGCCGACGAGTCCCGGTCTCGCGGCTTCTTCCTCCAGCCGCAGCTCAGCGCGGCCGGCCTGCCCGCCAGTCTGCACCTGACCCTCACCGGCGCGAGTGAGCAGGGGATCGACGAGATAGTGGCGGTCCTGCGAGCGAGCGCTGACGCCGTCCGCCCGCTCGGTCCCGGCACGCCACCAGCGGACTTGATCGCGTTGATCCAGGAACTCGACTTCAGCACGTTGGACGACGCGGGGTTCGCGGCTCTCCTGCCGATGGCCGGGATCGAGTTGGGCGGGGAGTCGTCCGGCCGGATGGCCGGGGTGAACCGGCTACTGGACGCGCTGCCGGTGGAAGGTCGCGAACTGCTGGTCAACCGGTTCCTTTCCGCGCTCTACAGCCCGTATCTCGGGCACTGAGCCGCCCGGAGGGCCAACGCGGTCGCCGGTGGAAATTTTCCATTCGATCACGGTTGTGGAAATTTCTTGTCTTCGGCTGGGCCCTCTGAGATCGTTACGGCGACTTCACCCCGTAGCGCGGAGGCTGCCGATGAGCCTGCGAGGTCGTACCCTCGTCGCGGCGACCGTGGTCCTGGCCGGTCTTGGAACCGGACAGGCCCATGCCCAGCAACACGCCGGTCCTTCTCCCACCACCCGCCAGCAGGTCTACGCCCAGGCGGCGCAGACCTACCACGTCCCCGAGAACCTGCTGCTCGCCGTCTCGTACCTGGAGTCCCGCTGGGACGCGAACCAGGGGCGGCCGAGCACGAGCGGGGGTTTCGGGCCGATGCACCTCGTCGACGGCACGCTCGTCCCGAGCGCCGAGCACCTCGCCGGCGGCCAGGAAGATCCCCGGGGTGACACCGCGCGCTCGGCCCTGCACCCCACGGCCCCGGCGGCCGCCGCCCGGACCACGCAGACCGCCCAGACGCTGCAGGAGGCGGCCCGGATCACCGGGGACTCGCCGAACGCGCTGCGCTCCGACCCCGCCGCCAACATCCGGGGCGGCGCCGCGCTGCTCGCGCGTTACCAGCAGGACCTGGGCAGGTCGCTCAGCGCCGACCCGGCCGCCTGGTACGCGGCCACCGTCCGGTACGGCGGCGGCGACTGGTTCGCCGGTCAGGTCTACGACCTGATCCGTACGGGCGCGTCCCGGACCACCGACGACGGCCAGCAGGTCGCCCTGGCCGCCGACCCGGCCGTACGGACCCAGGCCAAGGCCGCGAACGACCCCGAGACCGAGTGCCCGAAGGATCTCGGCTGCGAGTGGATCCCTGCGCCGTACCAGCTCTTGGACCCCAACGACCAGACGAACTACGGCAACCACGACCTGGGCGACCGGCCGAAGAGCCAGAAGATCGACTACATCGTCATCCACGACACCGAGGGCTACTACCCCAACGACGTCCAGATGGTGCAGGACCCGACGTATCTGGGCTGGAACTACACCGTCCGGTCCGCCGACGGGCACGTGGCCCAGCACCTCAAGGCCAAGGACGTCGGCTGGCAGGCCGGCAACTGGTACATCAACTCCAAGTCCATCGGCATCGAGCACGAGGGCTTCCTGGCCCAGGGCGGCACCTGGTTCACCGAGGCGATGTACCGCAGCTCGTCCGAGCTGGTGCGCTACCTCGCCCGGAAGTTCCAGATCCCGCTGGACCGGGCGCACATCATCGGCCACGACAACGTTCCGGGGACCACTCCGAGCGGCGTGTCGGGCATGCACGAGGACCCCGGCCCGTACTGGGACTGGGCGCACTACTTCGACCTGCTGCACCGGCCGCTGCACGCGACCGCCGGCAAGAACTCCGGCGAGGTCATGATCCTTCCCGACTACGACAAGAACGTCGTGCCGTACACCGGCTGCGACAGCAAGAACCCGTCGGCGCTCTGCCCGCCGCACGGCGGCGGCTCGATCATGCTGCGCACCGAGCCCAGTGACGACGCGCCGCTGGTCAAGGACATCGGCAAGCACCCGACGACCGGCGGGACCGCGACGATGAGCGTGTACGACCACAGCGCCCGCGCGGCCACCGGCCAGAAGTACGCGGTGGCGGACCGGCAGGGCGACTGGACGGCGATCTGGTACCTCGGCCAGAAGGCGTGGTTCCACAACCCGGCGAAGCAGCGCACGGCCGTGGGCGTCCGCGGCCTGGTCGCCGTGGCCAAGCCGGGGGCGACGTCGGTCCCGGTCTACGGCCGCGCCTACCCGGAGCCGGAGGCCTACCCGGCCGGCGTCCCCGTCCAGAGCCTCACGCCCATGCAGTACACCTTCGCCGCGGGACAGGCGTACGCCGTCGTCGGCTCCGAGCGCGGGGAGTACTACTACGCGAAGAACTTCGACCGCTCGGGCTCGACGGTCGTCAAGGGCAAGCTGAGGTACTACGAGATCCAGTTCGGCCACCGGGTCTACTTCGTCAAGGCGGACGACGTCGATCTCAAGCCGGTCTGGTAACGGTCCTCAGGTCCGCGCCCACCTCGGGAGCCACGTATCGGGCCCCGAGGTGGGCGCGGCCGTCTCGAGCAGGTGGTCGCGCAGCGTTCCCAGCGCGGGGTGGCGATTGACCGAGTGCCACGCCAGCGACCACGGGTAGATGGGCGTCGGGCGGCGGATCGGAATCCGCCGCAGCTCGTGCCGCTGGGGCCACGCGATGCGCATCCGCGGGCCGATGAAGGTCGTCAGGGTCGCCGAGTCGGTGATGGTGTCGAGCAGGTGCTCCATCCCGAAGTCGGGCCCCGTCGCGTCGATGCCGATCCGGAAGTCCTCGGCCATCGCCTCGTAGTAGTCGCCCCACTCGGTGCCCGCGATGATGCCCGGCACCCACACCCGGTACGCCGCGAGGTCGACCAGGCGGATCTCGCGGGCGGTGGCGAGCGGGTGCCGGGGTCCCACCAGCAGCTCCAGCGGCTCGTCGTGGACGCGTCGGTGGGAGATCACGGCCGGCAGGGCGTTCGGGTCGCGGACACAGCAGAAGGCCGCGTCGATCGAGCCGTCGAGGAGCGCGTCGAAGGCCGCCTGCGCCCCGCCGAGGTCGACGAGGTCGATCTCCACCTCGGGGTGGCGCGTGTGGAAGCCCAGCACGAGATCGGCGGAGACCAGGCGCCGCCTGAGAACGTCGACGCGGAGGGCACGCCGGTCCGGCTGGACGGACTCGACGGCGCCCCGCACCGCCAGGAGCACCGCCTGGGCGTGCGGCAGGAAGGAACGGCCGTCCACGGTGAGCTCCGCTCCGTGCCCGCCCCGGGTGAACAGCGGCACGCCGAGGAACCGCTCCAGCGCGGCGATCCGCTTCGACACGGCCTGCTGGGTGACGCGGAGCTCGGCCGCCGCGTCCTGGAACCGGCCGTGCTCGGCGATGAGGACGAACGCCCGGACCGCTTCGATGTTCACCGAACGGAGCGTACAACCGCCGGTTGTGCCGTTGCCCGCACGGTTGTTTGTGGCGTGGCGGTCCGCGGGTGTTGGATCGCTGGCGGTCGGCGAGGGGCTGCGGCGAGGGGAGTGCGGGATGGCGCGGGGCCAGGGGCTGGGACGGGACTTCGCGTGGCTGTGGCGCGCCTTCGCCGTCAGCACGCTGGGCACGTGGTTCGCGTTCGACGCCTTGCCGATCATCGCCGTCCGGGTCGTCCACGCGAGCGCCGCGCAGGTGTCCCTCCTCGCCGCGGCCGGCGGAGCGGCCGCGGCCGTGCTCGCGCTCCCGCTGGGCCCGTGGGTGGAGTTCCGGCCGAAACGGCGGCTGATGATCCGCGCCGACCTGGTCCGCTTCCTCGTGCTCCTCTCCGTGCCGATCGCGTACGCGACGGGAACGCTGTCCTACCTTCAGCTGGTGTGCGTGGCCGTCGTCGTCGCCGTGGCCGACATCGTCTTCACCGCGGCGGCCGGCGCGAACCTCAAGGCGCTGGTGCCCCGACACGACCTGTTGGAGGCCAACCGCCGCTTCGAGACCGTCTCGTGGGTCTCGACGGCCATCGGGCCTCCGGCGGGCGGGGCGCTCATCGGAGTGCTCGGCCCCGTCGTGACGGTCGTCCTCGACGCGGTCAGCTACCTGCTGTCGGCGCTGGGGATCCGGGCCATCTCCCGGACCGAGCCCGAGCCTCCCGCCCGGACGGTCGGCGGGTCGCGCCTGGCCGAGGTCGGGCAGGGCTGGCGGGCGATCGTCGCCGACCGGGAACTGCGGCTGCTGTTCGCCAACAACGCCCTCGTCGGGGCGCTGATCATGGCGACGGCCCCGCTGCTGATGTACCTCATGCTGCACGACCTGAGATTCAGCACGCTGGAGTACGGGCTCGCGTTCGGAGTGCCCTGCCTGGGCGGCATCCTGGGCGCCAGGCTGGCCGGGCCGCTGACCCGCCGGTACGGGCAGCGGAGGATCCTGCTCGGCTTCGGCGTCGCGAGGGCCGTCTGGCTCGTCGGGCTGTCCTTCACCGGACCGGGCACGGCCGGCCTCCTCGTCGTGATGGCGACGGAGCTGGGGATCATCACGTGCATGGGGGTGTACAACCCCGTCATGGCCACGCGCCGCCTCGAACGGACCGCCGATGACAAGCTGGCCCGCGTCCTCACCACCTGGCGGGCCGGCTCCCGTACGACCACCGCCGGGGCGACCGCCCTGTGGGGTGTCCTGGCCGGCCTCACGAGCGCCCGGACCGCCATCGCCACGGCGGGCGTCCTGCTGATCGCGACCTCTGTCCTCCTGCCGTGGCGCACCCAGAAGGACCAGTTCCCTTCCGGCGACGGTGACGGTGACGGTGACGGTGAGGGTCACGGTCCGGCCGACTCGGCCGGTGTCCCGGACGCGGCGCAGAGACAGCAGGCCTCGGCGAAGACGCGCACGGCCTCCCGGTCGTCGGCGGCGCGCCAGACGACCGCGAGCTCTCCGGGGGACAGGCCGCTGACCGGGCGGTAGACGATGTCGTCCCGGCGGTGGATCTCGGCGTTACCCGCGGCGAGCAGCACGACGCCGAGCCCGGACGCGACCGCCTCGAACGTCTCGTCGGTGGTCTCCACGGACGCGGCGACCCGGGCCGGCGTCTCGCGATGGTCCTCGGCGAGCCAGAATCCGCGCAGCGCCCCGGCCTCGGGCGGGAGGGCGATGAACGGTTCGTCGACGATGTCCGCGAACGGCACGACCCGCAGCGCGGCCAGCCGATGACCGGCCGGCAGGGCGACCCACCGGTCCTCCCGGGTGATCACCTTCCAGGCGAAGGCGTCCCCGGGCACCGGCAGCCAGGCGACGGCGACGTCGACGCCGCCGTTCGCCAGCCCGGCCGTGGGGTCGGACCAGGAGATCTGGCGGAACCGGAGACGCCACCCGGGCAGCAGGCGGGCCATCGTCGCCCGCACGGCGGGGATCAGCCCGCGGCCGATGCTCGTCTGGAAGCCCACCGTCAGGACGGCCTCCTGCGCGGACGCGGCCTCGGCGACCGCGCCCCGGGCCTGCTCCCACTCCTCGATGAGCCGCCGGGCGTGGGGCAGCAGAGCGCTGCCCGCCGGGGTCAGCGTGACCGACCGCCGGTCCCGTACGAAGAGCGGAGCCCTGAGCTCGAGCTCCAGCCGGTGGATCTGCTTGCTCAGCGCGGGCTGGGAGATGAAGAGCCGCTCGGCGGCGGCTCGGGTGAAGCTGAGCTCCTCCGCGACGGCGACGAAGTACCTCAGGTCCCGCAGGTGGACATCCATAGCCAGAGGTTATGACAGCAGGTCTTGGACGGTTGGAAGGATTCTCCGGAACTCTGTGGGCGAGGACGCGGCCATCGGGCCGCGCCGTCGATCCGTGGCAGTGCCGGGGGCGCCGCCCCCTTGTCCGAGCAGGAGTGACATGCGAGCCGTTGTTCATGACCCCGAGGCGTCGGCCGGCCTGAGCCTGAGTATCGTCCCGGACCCCGTCCCACGCCGGGATCAGGCGCTGATCCAGGTCCACGCCGCGTCGCTCAACTTCGTCGACGTCGGGTTCCTGGCCGAGCGGGCCCGGCCGGGAAACGTCCTGGGAATGGACGCCGCCGGGGTGGTGGTCGAGGCGGCGGCCGACGGCTCCGGCCCGCCGCCCGGCACACGTGTCGTGGGCTTCGGCTGGGAGGCGGGCGCATGGGCCGAGCTGCGCGCCGCCGACACGGCGGACCTCGCCGTCGTCCCCGACTCCGTCGACCTCGGGGCCGCGAGCGCGCTCCCGGCTGCGGGCGTCACCGCGCTGCGCGCGCTGCGGGGGCTCGGCTCGGTGATCGGCCGTCGGGTGATCGTCACCGGGGCGTCGGGCGGGGTCGGCCGATTCGCCGTCCAGCTCGCCGCCCGCGCCGGCGCGTACGTCATCGCGGTCGTGGGCGGACCGGGTCGCGCCGAGGGTCTGCTCGAGCTCGGCGCCGACGAGGTCGTGACCGACCTGCGGGACGTTGCCGCGCCGGTCTTCGGTGTGCTGGACAACGTGGGCGGCGCGCTGCTCGCCGAGGCCTTCGGCCTGGTGGCGCCCGGCGGATGCGCGCAGAGCATCGGCATGGCCTCGCGCGAGCCGACGACCATCGACTTCGAACAGGAGCGCCTGGCCGGCGGGCGGAAGCGGCTGGAGCCCTTCAACGTCGGCCGGGAGGCGTTCGGCCCCGACCTCGCCTACCTGGTCGATCTCCTCGCCCGTGGGACGCTCGACCCGCAGATCGGCTGGCGCGGCTCGTGGGACCGCGCTCCGGAGGCGGCCCAGGCGCTCCTCGCCCGCCGCGTCCGAGGCAAGGCCGTACTCGACATCGGACCCGCATGACCCCGGCGACGGGTCGTCAGTGATCGTCGTTCTTCTCGATGACCAGATCGGCGATCTCCGCGAGCAGGGTGATCTGGCCGGGCGTGAGATGGTCCAGGAAGTAGCGCCGGACGTCCTCCACGTGACGTGGTGCGGCGGCGGTGATCGCCGATCGGCCCTCAGGGGTGACGACCACGAACGCCCCGCGCCGGTCGTCCGCGCATTCCTCGCGGGCGACCAGGCCGCGCTTCACCATGCGGGCGAGGTGGTGCGACACCCTGCTCTTCTCCCACCCCAGGAGCTGAGCGAGTTCCTGGATGCGCAGCCGGCCGTCGGACGCCCGGGTCAGCTCGGCCAGAACCGTGTAGTCGGTGGCGGACAGCCCGAATCCCTCCTGCATCGACCGGCCGGCCCGGTTGACCAGCAGATCGTGCATCCGCAACAGGCCGCGCCACGCTCGTTCCTCGGTCATCGTCAGCCAGCGGGCTTCTGCACTCATGGGCCCACGGTACGTGGAAGTTGACATGTCACGCACTGCTTTCGCGGTGAGCGACCATCACCGCGCCCGCGAGCGTCGTACGGGCCGCGGCGCGGCACCGGTGACCGGGCCGGGCGGGCCGGATGTCGGCCGGCCCGGCCGTTGCGGTCAGACCTGGGCGGCGCCGCCGTCGACGTAGAGCTCGGTGCCGGTGACGAAGCTGCTCTCGGACGAGGCGAGAAAGACGGCCGCGGAGGCGACCTCTTCCGGCCGGCCCATGCGGCCCAGGGGCACGGTGCTCGCCAGCTGACCCCGTAGCTGCGCGGCCTGCTCGTCGTCGGGGGCGAGCCCGTCGATGCCGGGGGTCTGGATCGGGCCCGGGGCGATGGTGTTGACGCGGATGCCGCGGCCCTTGAGCTCGTTGGCCCAGGTGCGGGCGAAGGACCGCACCGCCGCCTTGGAAGCGCCGTAGACGCCGAACGCCTCGCTGCCCGCCGTCGCCGCGATGGAGCCGGTCAGGATCACCGACGCGCCGTCGTTCAGCAGCGGCAGCGCCTTCTGGACGGTGAACAGCACCCCCTTGACGTTCGTGTCGAACGTCGCGTCGAAGTGCTCCTCGGTGACCTGTTCGAGCGTCGCGAACTCACCGCCGCCGGCGTTGGCGAACAGGACGTCGATGCGCAGTCCCTGGTCGGCGACGGTCGCGTAGAGGCGGTCCAGGTCCGCCAGGTCGGCGCTGTCGGCCTGGACCGCGGTCACCGACCCGCCGATGGCGGCGGCGGCCTCGTCCAGGGCCTCCTTGCGGCGCCCGGTGATGATGACGCGGGCGCCCTCCTGCGCGAACCGGCGGGCCGCGGCCAGTCCGATGCCGCTGGTGCCGCCCGTGACGACGACGGTCTTTCCGTCGAGCTGTCCCATGGTCCTCACCTGTTTCTGGTTCTCTCCTGTTTCGAAGTCGACCCGGCCGGGGGCGTTCAACTTTCAACTAAGGTACGGACGAATAGGTGATGCGTCAACTAATCTCGGACGTGCGATGACCCGGCAGTTCGCACTGTTCAGTTCAAACTGGACAGTTTGGACTGAAGGTTCTAGCGTGGTCGGCATGACAGAGATCGATTCGGTCGTCTCCGAGTCGGCCGTCCGCGCGGCGCGCGAGGTCCGCGTGGTGGTCGGCCGCCTGCGCCGGCGGTTCCGGGAGACCTATGACACGGAGGGGCTCACTCCGTCCCAGACGTCCGCGCTGAGCAGGCTCAGCAAGGCAGGGCCGGCGTCGACGAGCGACCTGGCCGCCGCCGAGCGCGTCCGGCCGCAGTCGATGGCCGCCACGTTGGCGGTGCTGGTGGAGCGCGGCCTGGTCCAGCGCCGGCCGGACCCGGGCGACGGCCGCCGGCAGTTGCTCTCGGTGAGCGAGACCGGCCAGGTGTACCTGGAGGACAAGCGGCGCGCCGGCGAGGAGTGGCTGGCCCGCGCGCTCCAGGACCACTACACCGAGGACGAACGGCAGACCGTGCTCGAGGCGCTGACCCTCCTCGACCGGCTCACGCGCCAATGACCGAGCGAAGCGAGGGAATCGAAGGCGCAGCCCTCACGGGTCGCCCCTCCGACGAAGGAGGACCCCCGACCGAGCGAAGCGAGGGAATCGAAGGCGCAGCCCTCGCGGGTCGCCCCTCCGACGAAGGAGGACCCCCGACCGAGCGAAGCGAGGGAATCGAAGGCGCAGCCCTCACGGGTCGCCCCTCCGACGAAGGAGGACCCCCGAGAGATACGGAAGTCGACCGCTCGGGGAGCACCGGCGGGGGGAGCGGCCCGCGCGACGCCTTCGACCGCAGGCTGCTCGCCCCGATGATCCTCGGGTCGATCCTCAACCCGGTCAACTCCTCGATCGTCTCGGTCGCGCTGGTGCCGATCGGCGCCGCGTTCGGGGCGCCGCCGTCGCAGACGGCCTGGCTGGTGTCCGCGCTCTACCTCGCCACCTCGATCGGGCAGCCCGTGGTCGGGCGGCTGATCGACCTGTACGGGCCGCGCCGGCTGTTCCTCGCCGGCACCACCCTGGTCGGGGTCGCCGGACTGGTCGGCCTCCTCGCCCCGAGCCTGGGCGTGCTCGTGGTCGCGCGGGTGCTGCTCGGGTTCGGGACCTGTGCGGGCTACCCCGCCGCGATGTACCTCATCCGCAGCGAGGCCGAACGCACCGGCCGGGGAAGCCCCGCCGGCGTGCTGACCGTGATCGCGGTCAGCACCCAGACCATCGCCGTCATCGGCCCCACCCTGGGCGGCCTGCTGATCGCGGTGGGCGGCTGGCGGGCGACCCTCGCCGTCAACATCCCGCTCGCGGCGGCCGGTCTGATCATGGGCATGTGGCGGCTGCCGAGGACGCCCCTGCCCGAGCGGACCGCGCAACGGCGGCCGGTGGCGAGGCTGGACCTGTCGGGCATGGTCCTGTTCGCCGCGACGCTCGTCGCGCTGCTGCTGTTCCTGATGAGCCCGAAAGCCGGTCACTGGTACCTCCCGGCGCTCGCCGTCGTGGCGGCGGCCGGGTTCGCGTTCCGGGAGTCGCGCGCGGCCGAGCCGTTCATCGACCTCGGGGTGCTGGGCGGCAACGTGCCCCTGCTGCTGACCTACGTCCGCGCGCTCCTCGCCTACGTCGTGTCGTACTCCTTCCTGTACGGCTACACGCAGTGGCTGGAGGACGGGCGCGGGCTGTCCGCCTCGCAGGCCGGGCTCGCGCTGTTGCCGATGTTCCTGACCGGCATCGTCGTCTCCTCCCTGACCGGACGCCACAAGGAGATCCGCGGCAAGCTCCTCGTGGGCGCGGCCGGCCAGGTCGCCGCCTGTGCCCTGCTCCTGCCGCTCCACCGGGGCAGCGCGGTGTGGCTGCTCGTCGCCGTCGCGATCGTCTGCGGCGTCCCGCAAGGGCTGAACAGCCTCGCCCTGCAGAACTCGGTGTACTACCAGGCCGACCCGGCGCGGACCGGCTCGTCCGCGGGGCTGCTGCGCACCTTCATGTACCTCGGCGCGATGGTCTCCTCCGCCGCCTCCGGCGCCTTCTTCTCCCATCGGGCCGACACGGGCGGGCTGCATCATCTGGCCTGGTTCATGCTCGCCGTCGGGGGCGTGTTCCTCCTGATCACCGTGCTCGACCGCTCGCTGCGCAGGGCCGGTACCGACAAGGACGACATCTCACCTCGGTCCGGCGCCGGCCGGGCCTGATCTCAAAACTGGAAACGGAAAAGACACCATGAAGAACGCCGCCCTGCTCGTGATGGACGTCCAGCACGGCATCGTGAGCCGTGTGCACGACGCCGACTACCTGCCGCGCCTCACCCGGGCGCTCGACGCGGCCCGTACCGCCGGCGTCCCCGTCATGCACGTCGTCATCGGCTTCCGCTCCGGCCACCCGGAGACGACCGACCGCAACAAGGCGTTCGGGGCCCTGCCGCCGGGAGCCTTCACCGCGGAGGACCCCGGCGCGGCCATCCACCCCGACGTCGAACCGCGACCGGAGGAGGTCGTGATCACCAAGAAGCGGGTCAGCGCCTTCGCCGGCAGCGACCTCGAGCTCGTCCTGCGGGCCCGCGGGATCGACCACCTGATCCTCACCGGGATCGCCACCAGCGGCGTCGTCCTGTCCACCCTTCGCCAGGCCGCCGACCTCGACTACCGGCTCACGGTCCTGGCGGACGCCTGCGTCGACCCGGACCCCGAGGTCCACCGGGTCCTCACCGAGAAGGTCTTCCCCCGGCAGGCGGACGTGGTCACCGTCGACGAGTGGGCGTCGGCCCTGGCGTGAAACGCGGCCCCGGCCGTCGGACGCGTCGCCGGCGCGCCGACGGCCGGGGCCGGACGGGCGCACGATGGGCGCGGTCACGGTGGGCGCGGTCACGGTGGGCGAACCACCGCATTCATCTCGTATACTGAGACATACCGTCCAGGGATTTGACGCGGGCCGGGAAACCCACCATGGTTGACACCATGAACCGCAACCTGATTCTCGTACTTGGTCGGCGCGCAAGCTGACCGAGTAGATCGCTTGCGCGCTCCCCTCGACCGCCATCCGGCGCGAGGGGTTTTTTGTTGGCCATAACCCCGGCCCCGCGCACCGCGTCCCGGACGGCACCGTCCGTACGGGCACGCCAGGGGCAGAGCCCAGCGCTCAAGACCACCAAGGATGAAGCAGATGACCGAACGGATGACCGGATCCCAGGCGCTCATCAGAGCCCTGGAGGAGGTCGGCGTCGACACCGTCTTCGGGATCCCCGGCGGGGCCATCCTCCCCGCGTACGACCCCCTCTTCGACTCGCAGAAGATCCGCCACATCCTTGTACGGCACGAGCAGGGCGCCGGGCACGCCGCTCAGGGGTACGCGCAGGCGACCGGCAAGGTGGGCGTGTGCATGGCGACCAGCGGCCCCGGGGCGACGAACCTCGTGACGCCGATCGCCGACGCGTACATGGACTCGGTGCCGATCGTCGCGATCACCGGCCAGGTCGCGAGCGGCGCGATCGGCACTGACGCCTTCCAGGAGGCGGACATCTCCGGCATCACGATGCCGATCACCAAGCACAACTTCCTCGTCACCGACCCCGCCGAGATCGGCCGGACGATCGCCGAGGCGTTCCACATCGCCTCGACCGGCCGGCCGGGTCCCGTCCTCGTCGACATCTCCAAGGACGCGCTGCAGAACGCGGTCGACTTCGTCTGGCCGCAGCCGATGCAGCTGCCCGGGTACCGGCCGGTGACGCGACCGCACGCCAAGCAGGTGAGGGAGGCCGCCCGCCTGCTGATCGAGGCGAGGCGCCCCGTGCTGTACGTCGGCGGCGGCGTCCTGAAGGCGCGGGCCGCCGCGGAGCTGCGCGCCCTCGCCGAGCTGACCGGCGCGCCGGTGGTGACCACGCTGATGGCCAAGGGCGCGCTGCCCGACAGCCACCCGCTGCACATGGGCATGCCCGGCATGCACGGCAGCGTCGGCGCGGTGGGCGCGCTGCAGCGCTCGGACCTGCTGATCGCGCTGGGCGCGCGGTTCGACGACCGGGTCACCGGCAACCTGGACAGCTTCGCCACCGGCGCGAAGATCGTGCACGCCGACATCGACCCGGCCGAGATCTCCAAGAACCGCCACGCCGACGTGCCGATCGTCGGGGACGCCCGTGACGTCCTCACCGACCTGGTCAACGCCGTGCGCGCCGAGCACGCCGCGGGCCGCAAGGGCGACTACGAGGACTGGTGGCGCCAGCTGAACGCCTGGCGCGACACCTACCCGCTGGGCTACGACCAGCCGGAGGACGGCAGCCTCGCCCCGCAGTACGCCATCGAGCGCATCGGCAAGGTCGTCGGCCCGGACGCGCTGTACGTCGCCGGAGTGGGCCAGCACCAGATGTGGACCGCGCAGTTCATCGGCTACGAGAACCCGGGGTCGTTCATCAACTCCGGCGGGCTCGGCACGATGGGCTTCGCGGTGCCGGCCGCGATGGGCGCCAAGCAGGGCCGGCCCGAGACGCCGGTCTGGGCCATCGACGGCGACGGCTGCTTCCAGATGACCAACCAGGAGCTGGCCACCTGCGCCATCGAGGGCATCCCGATCAAGGTGGCGATCATCAACAACGGCAACCTCGGCATGGTCCGGCAGTGGCAGACCCTGTTCTACGACGGCCGCTACTCCAACACCGACCTGCAGTCCCGCCGGATCCCCGACTTCGTCAAGCTCGCGGAGGCGTACGGCTGCGTCGGGCTGCGCTGCGACAACCCCGCCGACGTGGACGCCACGATCGCCAAGGCCATGGAGATCAACGACGTCCCGGTCGTCATCGACTTCGTGGTCCACCAGGACGCGATGGTCTGGCCGATGGTGGCGGCCGGCACCGGCAACGACGAGATCAAGATCGCCCGGGACATGGCGCCCGACTGGGAGAACGGTGACTGACTGACATGAGCAGGCACACGCTTTCGGTGCTGGTCGAGAACAAGCCCGGCATCCTCGCCCGGGTCGCCGCGCTGTTCTCCCGGCGAGGATTCAACATCGACTCCCTCGCCGTCGGCACGACCGAGCATCCGGACATCTCCCGGATGACGATCGTCGTCAACGTCGAGGAGCTCCCGCTGGAGCAGGTCACCAAACAGCTGAACAAGCTGGTCAACGTCATCAAGATCGTCGAGCTGGACTCCTCGGCCTCGGTGCAGCGCGAGCTGGTGCTGATCAAGGTCCGCGCCGACGCCGAGACCCGCTCGCAGGTCCTGGAGACCGTCCAGCTCTTCCGCGCGAAGGTCGTCGACGTGGCCACGGACGCGGTCACGGTCGAGGCCACGGGAAGCAGGGACAAACTGGAGGCCCTGATCAGGGTCCTGGAGCCCTTCGGTATCAAGGAACTGGTGCAGTCGGGCATGGTGGCCATCGGCCGTGGCGCCCGCTCCATCACCGACCGCTCGTTGCGCGCCATCGAGCGCAGCGCGTGAATTTCAGAGAGGCAAAGGCAAGTGGCTGAGATCTTCTACGACAACGACGCCGACCTGAGCGTCATCCAGGACCGCCACGTCGCGGTGCTCGGGTACGGCAGCCAGGGACACGCGCACGCGCTGTCGCTCCGCGACTCCGGCGTGGACGTCCGCGTCGGCCTGCCGAAGGACTCCAAGAGCCGGGAGAAGGCCGAGAACGACGGCCTGCGCGTCGTCACGCCGGAGGAGGCCTGTGAGGAGGCCGACCTCACGATGGTGCTGATCCCGGACCACCTGCAGCGGCAGGTGTACGCCGACGCGATCGCGCCGTCGCTCGTCGAGGGCGACGCCCTCTTCTTCGGGCACGGCCTGAACATCCGCTACGGCCTCATCGAGCCGCCGGAGGGCGTCGACGTGGCCATGGTCGCGCCGAAGGGCCCGGGCCACCTCGTGCGCCGCCAGTACACCGAGGGCCGCGGCGTGCCGGTGCTCGTCGCCGTCGAGCGCGACGCCAGCGGCAACGCCTGGCCGCTCACCCTCTCCTACGCGAAGGCCATCGGCGGCACCCGGCCGGGCGCGCTGAAGACGACCTTCACCGAGGAGACCGAGACCGACCTGTTCGGCGAGCAGGCCGTGCTGTGCGGCGGCGTGTCCGAGCTCATCAAGGCGGGCTTCCAGACCCTCGTCGAGGCGGGGTACCAGCCCGAGGCCGCGTACTTCGAGTGCCTGCACGAGATGAAGCTGATCGTCGACCTCATGTACGAGGGCGGCCTGTCCAAGATGCGCTGGTCGATCTCCGACACCGCGGAGTTCGGCGACTACACCCGCGGCCCGCGCATCATCACCGACCAGACCCGCGAGGAGATGCGCAAGATCCTCAAGGAGATCCAGGACGGCACCTTCACCAAGGAGCTCGTGGACGAGTTCGACGCCGGCCGGCCGAACTTCCTCAAGCGCCGCGAGGAGGAGCAGAACTCCCCGATCGAGCAGACCGGCGCCAAGCTCCGCCCGATGATGTCCTGGCTCCAGGACTGAGTTCCCCGGGCTGAGCCCGAGACCTGGGCTCGACCACCGATCCTCGCCCCGGCGCGTGCGGACGCACGCGCCGGGGCGAGGTCGTTCGGGGGTTCGAAACTCGGCAACCGCCGGACCCTCGCGGGTGGTCAATAGCACTTTGTAAGTCAGTGCAACGAATGCCGATTCAGGACGCGCCTCAACGTGATTCCGGCGCAGACCGGTGGCGGGAAGGAGGATACTGAGGGCGGCGAAATGGGCGGTTTCGACTCCGGTGGCATGGTTGCCCGGAGCCGTGCCTTGAGGCGCGAGAGCGGGACGGGCTCATGCGTAAGACATCTTTAGGATCTCCCAAGACCGAACTCCACGTACGCCGGGCCGACATCGACCCGACCGACTTCATCCCCCTCCTTGCCACCGACTTCGGCGGCATCTACCAGGTCTACCTCGCAGCCTCGGACGAGCGGCTGAAGATGCTCCGGTTCGCGATGAGCCTGCTGGCCGCGCCGTTCGCCGCGGTCGTCGCGCTGGCGAGCGCCAAGGTCCTCGACCCGGCCGCGCTGACGTCCTGGCACCGCATCCCCCCGTACGTCTTCGCCCTCACGGCGATCTTCGGGGCGATGGGCGTCCTGCCGTACCTCCGCCTGATCGAGGCGACGTCCCGGCACCTGCGCACGGCGCGCGCGGTCAACAACTTCCGGCTGCTGTACGTCGAGGAGCTCCGCGACCACTTCAGCCAGGTCGGCTGGGCGCCGAACCTGCCGGTGGACCCCGCCTACCCGGAGGCGTTCGCGCCGACGTCGAGCTCCGGCCTCACCGCCATCGGGCTCGCGATCGTCGACGCGGCGTACATCTCGATCGGGCTGCTCGGACTGTCGGGCGCGCGGCCGACCGCGATCGTCGTGACGATCTGGATCGCGGTCACCGCCACGCTGCTGTTCCTCATCTACCACGTCCGTCTCGGCGCGGCCCGCCGGCGCCAGGGCCCGGCCAACCCGTACGGCTTCCCCTCCGTGGAGTCCTGAGGTGGAACGCTGGCACACGTGCGGAGAGGCGTGGATCGGCCTCATGCGGCACGTCTGGACGACGGGCGTGGCCGGCCTCGACGACCGCGGCCCGGTCATCGAGGCGCCACCCCGGCTGTTCGAGATCGCGTCGCTCGGCTGGGACGATCCGATCGTCCGCGCGTACGGCGACGCCGAGGCCGTCGCCCGCTACACGGCGAAGTTCACCAGAACGGACGTCGTGCCGCCGTTCAAGTACAGCTACGGCGCGCGGCTGCGCGACGCGCTCGGCGTCGACCAGGTCGACTGGGTGATCGAGCTGCTGCGGTCCCGTCCGTGGACGAAGAGCGGGTGGATCTCCCTGACGGTCCCCGGCGAGCGGCAGGACGCCGTGCCGTGCCTGGCCGCCCTGGCGTTCCGCGTGCGGTCCTCGCGCGTCTCGATGACCGCGACGTTCCGCTCGCAGAACGCCTATACGAGCTACCTGAACTACCTGCCGCTGCGCGCGGTGCAGCTCGAGGTGGCCGGGGCGGTCGGCCTCCCCGCGGGGACGATGCGGGTCTTCGTCGACGTGCCGCACGTGTACATCGCCGACACCGGCGCGGTCACCGCCGTCCTGGCCCGTACCGCGATGCGCAGTGTGGCCTGACGGTACCGGCCCGCCGTACCCGGTCCGTGGGCCCGGCCGCTCTGTCGCCGAATGGACGACCTCCGGATCGGAGGTCGTCGACCTGGTAGTCGGCGGCCGGACCAACACGGAGATCGCCCGGACGCTGTCCATCGCCGAGACGACGGTAAAGACGCACCTCGGCCGCGTCCTGGACAAGCTCGGCCTGCGTGGCCGCGTGCACGCCGTGATCTACGCGTACGAGAACGCGCTCCTCCGGCCCGGCACCCGGCGGTGAGCGGGCGGCCGGTCAGCGCCGGACGACGTCGGCGTTCATCTCGGAGAGGAACTCCTCGCTCTCGGCGTCGGCGACGTGGGCGAACACGGGAACGTCGCTGCTCGGCAGCTTCTCCATGACCGCCTGCAGCAGCTCGTTGGCCAGCTGCGGGTCGGCGCCCTCGGAGAGCACGACGTGCAGCATGATGCCCTCCACGCCGCTCGGCATCCGGACGTCGGAGATCCACACCCGCTCGACCGCGGGGTAGTCCGCCAGCCGCTCGGCGACGCCCGTCTTCAGGGGGGCGACCAGCTCGTGCTCACTGGCGCGGAACGCCACCTCGACGTCCTCGTCGACGCCCATGCCCTGGGTGACGAGGTAGCCCTGGATGTCGCTGAACGGGATGAGCGCGGCGTCGTCGCTCTCCGGATCGATCACCATCGCCTGGACCTCGCCGCTGCGGGCGATCTCCAGCAGCAGGGCCGCGTCGGCGTGCTGGAACTCCTCGCTGTCGGACTTCTCGCTGTACGCCTCCGGGCGGGTAAAGGCCGCCAGGGCGACGCTCTCGTCCTCGAGCTGCCCCACCAGGACCGAGCCGTCGGGGTTCGTCACGATGAGGACCCCGCCGTCGACGAGCGAGCGCAGGATCTCCTCGGGTTCACCGCGCTGAGCGAGCACGTCGGCCAGCTTCGGGTTTCCATTAGCCATACGCCCGACATTAGTGCGTGGGGGGTACCCCATGGGCCGATCCTGGCCACGGGACGAGGTAATGGCCCGATCCCACTGGCGCGTTCACCGCCTGTAATTACCATCGTGTAGGGCGAGGTCACGCCGTGCGCGCTCCGGCGGACGCACGCCCCCACGCCGTGCAGCCACACGTAGGGGGTCGTCCCGTGACCGAGCGGAGCGAGGGCACCGAACGAGCACAGCACCGTGGTCATGAGGCCGACGAAGGAGGTCCCATGACCGAGCGAAGCCAGGGAATCGATGAGCACGGCACGAGGCCCGTGGTCCTCATCGCCGAACAGCTCTCGCCCGCCGGTCTGGCGCTGCTGGAGCCGGACTTCGAGATCCGTCACGTCGACGGCGCCGACGGCGGCGCGCTGCTCGCCGCGGTGGCGGACGCGGACGCGCTGATCGTCCGCAGCGCGACGACGGTCGACGCGCCGGTGTTCGCCGCCGCGCCCCGGCTCCGCGTCGTCGCCCGCGCGGGAGTCGGGCTCGACAACGTCGACGTCGAGGCGGCGACCAGGGCCGGCGTCATGGTCGTGAACGCGCCGACCTCCAACATCGTGACCGCCGCGGAGCACGCGATCGCGCTGCTGCTGGCCATCGCCCGGAACGTCCCGCAGGCCCACTCCTCGCTGAAGCGCGGCGAGTGGCGGCGCGCCGCCTACACCGGGGTGGAACTGCAGGACAAGACGCTCGGCGTGCTCGGGCTGGGCCGCATCGGCGTGCTCGTCGCGCAGCGGCTCGCCGCGTTCGGCATGCAGGTGATCGCCTACGACCCGTACGTTCAGGCGGCCCAGGCGGCGCAGTTCGGCGCGCGGCTCGTCCCGCTCGACGAACTGCTGCGCGCCAGCGACTTCATCACCGTGCACCTGCCGAAGACCCCCGAGACGCTGGGCCTGCTCGGCGACCGGGAACTGCGGTTGGTCAAGCCGTCCGTGCGGATCGTCAACGCCGCGCGCGGGGGCATCATCGACGAGGACGCCCTCGACCTCGCGCTGAAGGAGGGGCGTGTCGCGGGCGCGGGCCTCGACGTGTTCGGCACCGAGCCGTGCACGGACAGCCCCCTCTTCCAGCACGACAACGTCGTGGTCACCCCGCATCTGGGGGCGAGCACGCACGAGGCGCAGGAGAAGGCCGGCACGCAGGTGGCGCGGTCGGTGCGGCTGGCGCTCGCCGGCGAGTTCGTGCCGGACGCGGTGAACGTACGCGGTGGCGTCGTCGCGGAGGACGTCAAGCCGGCGCTGCCGCTCGCGGAGAAGCTCGGGCGGATCTTCACCGCGCTCGCCGGCGGGCTGCCCGTGCGCGTCGAGATCGACGTACGCGGGGAGATCACCGCCCATGACGTGAAGGTGCTGGAGCTGGCCGCGCTGAAGGGCGCGTTCACCGACGTCGTCGAGGAGGCGGTGACGTACGTCAACGCGCCCCTCCTGTCCCGCGCCCGCGGCGTCGAGGTGACGCTGACCACCAGCGCGGACAGCCCGGACTGGCGCAACCTCCTGGCGGTCCGCGGCACGATGCCCGACGGCGCGGTCGTCTCGGTGTCCGGCACCCTGACCGGGCCGCGGCACGTGGAGCGGATCGTCGAGGTCAACGGCTACGCCATGGAGATCGCCCCGGCGGCGCACATGGGCTTCTTCACCTACACCGACCGGCCCGGGATGGTCGGCGTGGTGGGCCGCCTGCTCGGCGACGCGGGCGTCAACATCGCCGGAATGCAGGTGGGCCGGCACCAGAAGGGCGGCCGGGCGCTGATCGCGCTGACCGTCGACTCCGCGCTGGCACCCGAGCTCGTCGACGCGATCGCCGAGGAGATCGGCGCGGAGCAGGGCCGCCGGGTCGATCTTTAGGAGGGAGATCCTTCGTCAGGGGAGGGGCGGAAGAGTCCGCAGGTGGCACGGGATCGCCCGGCAACGTGTCTTGAGATGTGAGATTCCTGGCCGCGACCCGAGACAGGGCGGGGCGCAGCGGGTAGCGTCGAGAAGGTCATGCGGCGCTGCGTACTCATCCTTCGCTGCCGCGGCGGGGTCTGATCTTCGGGCAGGCCGGCGACCCGCCGCGGAGTTCGCCACTGGCCATGAGTCCCACCTGATCCGTTCGCCTTGATGACGATCTTCACGGAGACGAATCCCATGGACGCCACTTCCGCCTGGACCCCCGCCGACGACGCCGCCGAAGAGGCGGCCAGAGCCGTGCAGACCGCGCTGGACCGCCGCGACAACGGCGGTGCCGCCGGTCGCTAGGGTCTGAGCTCAAAGCCCCGCCGTCCTCGTGCGGACGGAGCTTCGAGACGGGCTCTCGCCCTTCTCGCGTGCGGGTGCCTCGACGGACCCGCACGCGCCCGCGTCCGCGACGGACACCTGTGCCCGCGCCCGTGTCCGCGACGGACGCCCGTGTCCGCGGCGGAGCGTCGCTCCGTCAGGTCGCCTGGAGGCCGAGCGCGACGGCGCCGATCAGCGCGGCGTCGTCGACGAAGCGCGCGGCCTCGACCGGCGGCGGGAAGGGCACGGCCCGGTCGACCGCCGCCCGTACGGCGGGCAGGAACGCCTCGGCCATCCCGCCGCCGACGACGACGCGCTGCGGATCCAGGAAGGTCGTCAGGTTGGCGACCGCCATCCCGATCGTCGCGGCGGCGTCGTCGAGCAGCGCCGCCACCGCCGGCTCGTCGCGCCGGGCGAACAGCCCCTCGGCCGTGACCTGCTCGCCGAGCAGTGCGGAGCCGCGTGCCGCCAGGCCGCTGCCGGAGGTGTACTCCTCAAGCGGCGCGCGCCCGTCGGCGTACCCCGGCTCGGCCGGGTCGCGCAGCAGGTAACCGATCTCGCCGGCCGCGCCGTGCGTGCCGGGCACCACCCGGCCGCCGACCACGAGCGCCGCGCCGCTCCCGGTGCCGAAGTTGACGTAGAGGCCCACGTCGGCGCCCTGGAGCCGCCCCCAGCGCAGCTCCGCGGCCGCCGCGGCGTTCACGTCGTTGTCGACGCGCACGGCCGGCACGCCGAGCCCGTCCCGGAGCAGGGCGGGCAGCGGCAGGTCGTCCCAGCCCGGCACGTTCGGCGCCAGGCGGACCCGGCCCTCGCGGATCACCCCGAACGTCGACACGCCGGCCGCGACGAGGCGGCCGGGCGTCTCGGCGACGAGGCCGTGCGCCGCGTCCAGGACCCGGCGCACCACCTCCTTGGCGCCGTCGGCCGCGCGTGTCGGCAGGCGGGTGCCGCGCAGCCGTTCTCCGGTGACGCTCGCCGTCGCGAGCGCCACCTTCGTTCCCCCGAAGTCGATCCCGAGCACGAACTCGCCGACCGACGTTCCCCCCGTCGTCATGCGGCGGCCTGCCCCTGAGGCTCCGCGGCCTCGACGAAGGACTCCCGGATCTCCTTCGGCCCGAACGGCCAGGTCCCCTCGGCGCGGGCCCAGATCAGGTAGGCGACGACGCCCAGGGCGAGCCAGCCCAGCGACAGCAGGATCGGCTTGAGCCCGGCGGCCTGGTAGATGTAGATCCAGCCGGCCAGCGCGACGATGCTCGGCAGCGGGTAGAGCCACATCTTGTAGGGGCGGGGCAGGTTCGGTTGACGCCGCCGCAGCACGGTGAGCGCGACGATCTGCGCCACCGACTGAACGAGCACGAATGCCGTGGTGAGCATGCTGATCACATCGGTGAGGGTGAAGAGCGAGCCGATCGCCGTGATGACGCCCATCGCGTACAGGCCGGCGGTCGGAAAGTGCAGGCGCGGGTGCAGCCGCCCGAACCACGGCAGGAACACCTTGTCGCGCGCCGCGTTGTACGGCACCCGCGAGCCGCCGAGCAGCCCGGCGAACACGGACGCGAAACCCGTGATGATGATCCCGATCGTGAACACCTGGGCGACGCCCTTGCCCCAGGAGCGTTCCAGCACCAGCGACGCGACCGAGCTGGACTCCTTGGCCTCCTGCCACGGCACGACGCCGAGCACGCCGACCTGGAGCAGGAAGTACAGCCCCATGATGCCGAGGATCGCGTAGACGATCGAGCGCGGGATGACGCGCCCCGGGTCGCGCACCTCCGCGCCGAGGTAGGCGCTGGTGTTGTAGCCGAGGTAGTCGTAGACCGCGATGACCAGGCCCGCGCCGAGCCCGCTGAAGAACTTCGAGCCCGCGTCGTGCGGGAAGCCGAAGGCCACGCTGCCGTGGAAGTGGGTGAACGCCGCGACGATCACGCCGAGCACCGTGACCAGCATGACGACGAAGAAGATCGAGGTCAGGCGGCCGATGTCGCCGATCCGTCGGTACAGCGCCAGGACGACGAGCACGACCACGCCGACCGCGAAGACGTGGCCGAGGCCCGACAGCCCGTTGCCGTGGACGAGCGCGGGCCACAGGTAACCGGCGTACTGCACCACGCCGATCGCCCCGGTCGACATGATCAACGGGATGAACAGCACCGCCGACCACACGAAGAGGAACGGCATCAGCCGGCCCGTGCGGTACTGGAACGCCTCACGGAGGTAGAGGTACGTGCCGCCGGCGCCGGGCATCGACGCGCCGAGTTCCGCCCACACGAGGCCGTCCGCGACCACGATGATCGCGCCGATCAGCCAGCCGAACATGGCCTGCGGGCCCTGCAGCGCGCTGATCATGGCGGGGATGGTGAGGAACGGCCCGATGCCGCACATCTGAGTCATGTTGACGGTGGTGGCCTGGAACAGTCCGAGGCGTCGTTCGAACCCCGGCGCTGCGGGAGACGACATGGGCTCCCCACTCCCTTTCGTGGCGCGTGTTCCGCCTTCTCGCTGGTGAGCGACGTCTCAGAGAATGTAAGAGAGGCTCCCTAACAAATCAAGCTCAAGGGGACATGGGACACTCTGTGCAGCAGACTACGGGGAGAGGATGACGGTGCCCAGCGGCGGGGAGACGGCCAACACCACGAGCGTGTTGCGCATCATGAACGAGCGGGCCGTGTACGAACGGATCCGCCTGCTCGGCCCGGTCTCACGACCGCAGCTGGCCGAGGCGACCGGACTGTCCAAGCCCACGATCTCTCTGGCCCTCGCCGACCTGGAGCGGGCCGGGCTCGTGCGCGACGTGGGGCACCGGACCGGCAACGCGGGGCGGGCCGCGCTGCTGTACGAGATCCGCCCCGAGGCGGGCTGGGTGATCGGCCTGGACGTCGGCCGGCAGTGGGTGCGCGCCGCCCTGGTCGACCTCGGCGGGGAGATCGCCGTACGGGAGGACGTCGCCGCGCGCTCCGGCGACGCGGGCGAGCTGATCGACCAGCTCGCGGAGATCGTCGACAACCTCGCCGCGGCGGCCGGTGGGCGGATCACCAACATCGTGCTCGGCACGCCGGGCGTGTACGACACCGGCAACGAACGCCTCCACCTCGCCCCGAACATCCCCGGCTGGAACGAACCGGGCGTCACCGCGAAGCTCGCCGAGCGGCTGCCCGCGCCGTTCGCGATCGAGAACGACATCGCCCTGGCCGCGCTCGGCGAGCAGGGCTACGGCCTCGGCGCCGACCTGCGGCACTTCGTCTACGTGTCGATCGGCACCGGCATCGGGATGGGGATCATCGTCGACGGCCGGCTGTACCGCGGCTCGCGCGGCGCGGCCGGGGAGATCGCGTTCCTGCCGATGGGGGAGACCGACCCTCTCGCGCAGGCCGCGGACTCCCGGCGGCACGGCATGCTGGAGTCGGTCGCCTCCGCGCCCGCGGTGGTCGCCACGGCACGGCGGCTGGGTCTGACCGGCGAGATCACCGCCAAGCGCGTCTTCGACGAGGCCCGCGACGGCGACCCGGTCGCGGTACGCGCGGTGGCGCGGGAGGCCGACCACGTCGCGCACGCGCTGGCCGGCGTGGTCGCGCTGCTCGACCCCGAGCTCATCGTCCTCGGCGGCGGGATCGGCGGCCACGGCGCCGACGTCCTCCTCGATGAGGTCCGCGACCGGCTGGAGACGATGACCCCGCTGGGGGCGCCGCGCGTCGAGGTGTCGCCGCTGGGCGACGACGCCGTCGTCCTGGGCGCGCTGGCGACCGGGCTGGCGACCGCCCGCGCGCTGGTGTTCGACCGGGCCATCGCCGGCGCGGGCGACGTCCCGGGACGCGCGAATCGCCCATAGTTTGAGACGAGTTCTCATGAGGTGAGACGAACCGCTAAGGTACGTGCATGGCTTCCCGCAGCATCCGGCTGGCCGTCGTTCCGGGCGACGGCATCGGCCCCGAGGTCGTCGCCGAGGGGCTCAAGGTCCTCGGCGCGTTCGGCCTGAAGATCGAGCAGACGGCGTACGACCTGGGCGCGGCCCGCTGGCACAAGACCGGCGAGACGCTGCCCGACTCCGTGCTGGAGGAGATCCGGCAGCACGACGCGATCCTGCTGGGAGCCGTCGGCGACCCGAGCGTGCCGAGCGGCGTGCTGGAGCGCGGCCTGCTGCTGCGCCTGCGCTTCGAGCTCGACCACTTCGTCAACCTGCGGCCGGTCCGGCTCTACCCGGGCGTCGAGACGCCCCTCGCCGACACCCGGCCCGAGGACATCGACATGCTGGTCGTGCGGGAGGGCACCGAGGGGCCGTACGCCGGCGCCGGCGGCGTCCTCCGCAAGGGCACGCCGCACGAGGTCGCGACGCAGGAGAGCCTCAACACGGCGTTCGGGGTGGAGCGCGTCGTGCGCTACGCCTTCGAGCAGGCGGCCCGCCGCCCGCGCAAAAAGCTCACCCTCGTGCACAAGAACAATGTTCTGGTGTACGCGGGCGACCTCTGGTCGCGCACGGTCGACGCCGTGGCCGCCGAGTACCCCGACATCGAGGTCGACTACTCCCACGTCGACGCCGCCACGATGTTCTTCGTCAGCCAGCCGGAGCGCTTCGACGTGATCGTCACCGACAACCTGTTCGGCGACATCATCACCGACCTGGGCGCGGCGGTGGCCGGTGGCATCGGGCTGGCCGCCAGCGGCAACATCAACCCGACCGGCGCGGCCCCGAGCATGTTCGAGCCCGTTCACGGCAGCGCCCCCGACATCGCCGGTCAGGGCAAGGCCGACCCGACCGCCACGATCCTCTCCGTCGCGCTGCTCCTGGACCACCTCGGCCTGACCGAGGAGGCCCGCAAGGTCGAGCAGGCCGTCGCCGACGACCTCATCGAGCGCCAGGGCGCCTGGGTCGCGCGCTCCACCCGCGAAGCGGGCGACGACATCGCCGAGCGAGTAGCCGGCTAGGGCGCGCCTTCCCCTAAGGAAACCCTCCGGGCGCGCCCCACGGCGCGCCCGTTTTGGGCTGCCGTGCGGTAAGGAGACATGAACACGACATAAGGCGACAATGGGTACGGAGCGGCGACGAGGCCGTACCGCGAGAGGACCTCAGATGAGCATCGAGTTCGACATCCGGCTCTCCGACCACCGCACGTCGGCGGACGAGCGCGAACGACTGCTGGAGAACCCGGGCTTCGGCCAGATCTTCACGGACCACATGATCACCATCCGGTGGGACGCGGAGCACGGCTGGCACGACGCGCGCCTCGAGGCGTACGCGCCGCTGACGCTCGACCCGGCGACGGCGGTGTTCCACTACGCCCAGGAGCTCTTCGAGGGCCTGAAGGCCTACCGCCGGGCCGACGGGTCGATCGTCGCCTTCCGCCCGTACGCCAACGCCGCCCGCTTCAACGCCTCCTGCGAGCGGATGGCGATGCCGCCGATCCCCGAGGAGACGTTCGTCCGCTCCCTCGAACTGCTCGTCGACGCCGACCGCGACTGGGTGCCGACCCAGGAGGGGCACAGCCTCTACCTGCGGCCCTTCATCATCGCCACCCAGCGGGGCCTCGGCGTGAACAGCCCCTCGTCGTCCTACCTGTTCATCGTCATCGCCTCGCCCTCGGCCGCGTACTTCACCGGCGGGATCAAGCCGGTCTCGGTCTGGCTCTCGGAGGAGTACACCCGGGCCGCCCCCGGCGGCACCGGCGCGGCCAAGTGCGGCGGCAACTACGCCGCCGCGTTCGTCGCCCAGGCCCAGGCCGTCAAGGAGGGCTGCGACCAGGTCGTGTGGCTCGACGCCAACGAGCACCGCTGGGTCGAGGAGATGGGCGGCATGAACCTCTTCTTCGTCTACGGCTCCGGCGCGGACGCCCGCGTCATGACGCCCTCGCTGACCGGCACGCTCCTGCCCGGCATCACCCGGGACTCGCTGCTCAAGCTCGCCCCCGACCTCGGAGTCCCGGCCACCGAGGGCCGCATCTCCACCGACCAGTGGCGCGAGGGCAACGCCTCCGGCGAGCTGACCGAGGTGTTCGCCTGCGGCACCGCCGCGGTGATCACTCCGGTCGGCCGGGTCAAGAGCGCCAAGGGCGAGTGGCTGATCGGCTCCGGCGAGCCCGGCCCGGTCACCATGCGGTTCCGTGAGGAACTCGTCGGCATCCAGTACGGCGACCGCCCCGACCCGTACGGCTGGATCCACAAGATCGCCTGACGCGGATGTTCCGAGGGCGCGCCCGGCGAGGCGCGCCCTCGTTCACGCCAGCCGACCGGTGTCGATCGTCAGCTCCCACGGCTCCGGCAGGGGCAGCGGCTCACCGAGCTTGACGTCCAGCTCCTGCGCGTAGCCGTCCTTACCGGGATGGCTGAGCAGTCGGGCCTTCCCCGCGAAGGCGTCGACCACCAGGTAGAGCGGCACGCCCCCGCGCGCGCAGGTGCGCGGCTTCACCTCGTGGTCGTCGTGGACGCTGCTCTTCGACACGACCTCCACCACGAGATACGTGGCTTCGCCGTGGACGTGATCGTCGCCCCACTTGGGCGGATCCGGCGGCACGACCAGCAGATCCGGCCGGTACCGATCCACTTGGGGGCCGAAGAAGAGGGCGACATCCTGCCAGATCTTCCAGCCGCGCTTGGTGACGTAGGGCATGAGCTGGATCAGAAGCCCGAAGATGATGTCGGCGTGATCAGTGGTGGGCACTTCTCTCACCACGATCCGGCCGTCGATGATTTCGACCTTGTAGTCCGGCCAGCGCTCGCTGAGCTCCTGGTAGCGGCGCTCGACGTCGGTCCGTCCGGCGGTCTCCGAATCGATCGAGTTCTCCAGCACGATGGACATCGTCGCATCATCCTCTCCCGTCGTCCAGAACGTAAAGTGCGTGACAAGTCACGGAAGGTAGTCGATGGCGATGGGTGCGCGCAGGGAATCGGCCGATAGTCAGTTCGACTGGTCCCGCAAGGTATGGTGATTTCGGCTGGTTGGCGGCGTGCGTCTCGGTGGATGAGACGGATGTGTCCGTCGCGGCGGGGGTGTGGCAGACTCGGTGTCATCATGCGCAGCAGCCTGATCATTATCGGCTGGCGCGCCGGCACCTAAGACGAGCACCACGCCGGCGCGCAGACCTCTCACGTCCCGTGAGGGGTCATTTTGTTTTGCGGCGTCGGCGCACATTCGGGACTACCAAGGGGATTACGACCCATGCGTGATGACGGCTTCCACGTCTACGACACGACGTTGCGCGACGGGGCCCAGCAGGAGGGCCTCAACCTCACCGTGGCGGACAAGCTGATCATCGCGCGCCGCCTCGACGAGCTCGGCGTCGGATTCATCGAGGGCGGCTGGCCCGGGGCCAACCCCAAGGACACCGAGTTCTTCCGGCTCGCCCGGACCGAACTCGATCTCAAGCACGCGCAGCTCGCCGCGTTCGGCGCGACCCGCCGGGCCGGCGCGAAGGCCGCCGACGACCCTCTGGTGGCCGCGCTGCGCGAGTCCGGCGCGCCGGTCGTGACCCTTGTCGCCAAGAGTCACGACCGGCACGTCGAGCTGGCCCTCCGCACGACGCTGGAGGAGAACCTCGCGATGATCCGCGACACGGTCTCCCACCTGCGTGCGGAGGGCCAGAGGGTCTTCCTCGACGCCGAGCACTTCTTCGACGGCTACCGGTCCAACCCCGCCTACGCCCTGGAGGTCGTGCGTACCGCCGCCGATGCGGGCGCGGACGTCATCGCCCTGTGCGACACCAACGGCGGGATGCTGCCCGACGAACTGGCCGACGTCGTCGCCGAGGTCGCGGGGTCCGGGGCGCGGCTGGGCATCCACTGCCACGACGACAGCGGCTGCGCCGTGGCCAACACCCTCGCGGCCGTACGCGCCGGCGTCACGCACGTCCAGGGCTGCGCCAACGGGTACGGCGAGCGCAGCGGCAACGCGAACCTCTTCACGGTCGTCGGCAACCTCCAGCTCAAGCGGGGGTACGACCTCGGCGTCGAGCTGCGGGAGATGACGCGGATCGCGCACGCGGTCTCCGAGGTGACCAACGTCGCGCCCAGCTCCCAGCAGCCGTACGTAGGCATGTCGGCGTTCGCCCACAAGGCGGGGCTGCACGCCTCGGCGGTCAAGGTCGACCCGATGCTGTACCAGCACATCGACCCGGAGCTGGTCGGTAACGACATGCGCATGCTGATCTCCAGCATGGCGGGCCGGGCGTCGGTGGAGCTCAAGGGCCGGGAGCTGGGGTACGAGCTGAGCGGCGACAAGGCGCGGGAGGTGGTGGAGCGGGTCAAGGAGCTCGAGTCGGCCGGCTACACCTTCGAGGCGGCGGACGCGTCGTTCGAACTCCTGCTCCGCGAGGAGCTCGACGGGGAGCGCACCCGCTACTTCGAGGTCGAGTCCTGGCGCACGATCGTCGAGCGCCGGCCGGACGGCGTCATGGTGAGCGAGGCGACGGTCAAGCTGCACGCCAAGGGCGAGCGGATCGTCGCCACGGGCGAGGGCAACGGCCCGGTCAACGCCCTCGACCGCGCCCTGCGGCTGGCCCTTGAGCGGATCTACCCGGAGCTGTCCGCTCTGGAGCTCGTCGACTACAAGGTGCGGATCCTGGAGGGCGCGCACGGCACGGACGCGCGTACCCGCGTGCTCATCGAGTCCAGCGACGCCTCGGGCGAGTGGGGCACCGTCGGCGTCGAGGACAACGTCATCGCCGCCTCGTGGGAGGCGCTCGCGGAGTCGGTGACCTACTGCCTCCTCCGCGCGGGGTACACCGCCTCCTGACGTGCGGCCGGGCGGGTCACTCCTTCGGCGTGGCCCGCTCGACGACCTCGAAGGACCAGAGCTCGGAACCGCTCGCGGCCGGGCCGCCGTGCCCGTGTCCATGCCCGTGCCCGTGTCCTTCTCCGCGCTCCGCCGCGGCCTGGGCGTGTCCCTCCGCGAACGCGCGGCTCTCCGTCCAGCGCTGGAAGTCCTCTTCGCTGCGCCAGCGCGTGTAGACGAGATACCGGTCGGTCCCCTCGACCGGGCGCAGCAGCTCGAAGCCCTCGAATCCGTCGGCCTCCTCGACCAGTCCGGCGCGACCGGCGAACCGGCGCTCCAGCTCCTCCCGCATCGGCTCCGGCACGGTCAGTACGTTGATCTTCACGACGCTCATGGGGAGATCCTCTCTCGGAGTGCCCGCCGGCCCGCGCCGGGGGGCTTCCGAAGGCCCGGCGTGTCGTCCGTACGGCGCACCTACCGGGAAATTGGAACGTGCTTCTGCACGTGCAAATGAACGCCCGAATAGGGCGGTCAGATCGGTGGTATGTCGGGGTTCCGCCTCTTTGTAGGTCCGTATCATGATCGCAATGAGCGATCGCTGTGAGCGAAGGAACCGTTCGGAATCTAATTCTGTTTCCAGCGGATCGCCGCAGGTGAGATGATCGTCCTTCCGTTAGCGTCTTCGTGAAGAGACCTTTGGGACACGGGAAAGTCACCCGAGGTTGGAGAATCGGTGGCGGACGAAGGTCATTAAGCGCCACACTCTCCCCGTACGGCCAGGGTCGTCGCCGCCGAAAAAAGCGACGGCCCCCTGCTGCAACAGGAGGCCGTCGACTTCGGAAAGTCCGAACTTTATGGAGGTTCAGACAGTCATGACTGTACGTGTCTTCGGCCGCGGTGGCCAGAGGAACGAGGCGACGGAGCCCGGCGAATCGGCGGCTCCGCGCGGCTCGCACTTCTCGCCGCGGACGGGGCTGATCGCCCTGTACGCCGTCGTCATCGCCGTGCTCGCCGGCGTGCTCACCTTCATCGGTGAGCACCGGCCGGCGGCGTCGGTGGCGGCGGGAGGAGTCGCCTTCGTCAGCGCTTTCATGTTCTTCGACAAGATCATCGGCGATTAGGAGGTCGCATGCTTCCCACGCGACGTACGAACTCGCTGCGGTACGACCGCGACGCCGAGCTACGGCTGATCGCCGAGGCCGGTCACTGGCTGGCGGACGCCGGCCGCCGGCGGCCTGACGCCGTCCGGTCGATCACGGCGATGCTGGACCGGCAGCAGCGGCTCGCCGCCTGCCGGGCCCTCGAACGGCCGCTCGAGTCCTCGTAACCGATGAACCGGCGAGCGCCCGCGCGGAACCCGACCGTGCGGGCGCTCGCGCGTACTGAACCAACCCGGCCCGCCGTTCGTCGAAATCCATGAGGAGAGGGAGGTGTCATGGCGGTGGGTGACCGGGACGGCGAGGAGGTTCTTCCGCACCTGCGGACGACCGAGGAGATTCAGCGGCCCGCGCGGCCCGTACCGGCGACCGACGTCCAGGTCGTGCCGGCGCCCGAGCCTCCGTCGGGCCCGCCCGCCGCGCCGGTGACCGTACAGGAGCGCGTCTCCATCCCGCCGCGCCCGTACGGCGCGCCACCGACCGTGGAGCAGAGCGTCCCCGCCCCACCGGGCGGACCGTGGCGACCGGCCGGTCCTCCGCGGGCGGGCCGCCGGGTCCCGCGCAGGCTCGTCGTGATCGCCGCAGCCGTCGTCGGCGTCCTGCTGGTGGCCGTCGTGGCCCTCCTGACGGTGTCCGGCACGTCGGCCGACGATCCCGGCCGGCCGGCGACCACGCCCTGCGGGCACCTGCCGTGCGTGCCCTCGCCGAACCCGAGCACGGCCGCCCCGGCCGCGCAGGTCGCCTACCGCACCGTCGAACGCGACGCGGGCTACTTCGAGGGCACCGTCACGATCGCCAACCACGGGGACCGGCCGATGCCGTCCTGGACGCTGTCCTTCACCTATCCGGGCGCCGACATCCGCAACACGTGGGACGCCGTGCTGCAGCGGAGGGGAACGGAGACGGTCCTCACCGGGAAGACGACGTCGCCGCCGATCGCGCCCGGGGCGACGCTGCGGGTCCGCTTCGGCGGCTCCGGCTCGCCGTCCATGCCGACCGGCTGCCGTCTCAACGGGGCGCCCTGCGCGTTCGTCGCCGGCTGAGCCGCCGCTCCCGGTGACCGGGCCTGGTCAGACCGAGGGCGGGGGCGGTCGCACTGCCGTGGTGTCGATAGCCTCGTATCGTGCGTATCGCGAGGTTCACCAAAGACGGCGGCCTGTCCTTCGGCGTGGTCGAGGACGACGAGACCATCGCCACCATCGCCGCCCACCCGTTCGGTGAGATCCAGCTCACCGGGGAGCGCCAGCCCCTGGCCGACGTGCGGTTGACGGCGCCGATCCTGCCGAGCAAGGTCGTCGCGATCGGCAAGAACTACGCCGAGCACGCCCGTGAGATGGGCGGCGAACCGCCCGCCGAGCCGGTCATCTTCATGAAGCCGTCCACCGCGGTGATCGGCCACCGCGAGACGATCTCCTACCCGAGCCTGTCCGAGCGGGTCGACTACGAAGGCGAGCTCGCCGTCGTCATCGGCCGGCTCTGCCGCGACGTTCCCGCGTCGCGGGCCGCGGACGTCATCCTCGGCTACACCTGCGCCAACGACGTCACCGCGCGCGACCTGCAGCAGCGCGACGGGCAGTGGACGCGAGGGAAGGGCTTCGACACGTTCTGCCCGCTCGGCCCGTGGATCGAGACGGACCTCGACCCGTCGGACCTGGCCATCACCACCACGGTGAACGGCGAGACCAGGCAGTCGTCCCGCACCAAGCAACTGCTGCACGGCATCCCGGAGCTGATCGAGTACGTCAGCCAGGTCATGACCCTCCTGCCCGGCGACGTCATCCTCACCGGCACGCCCGAGGGCGTGGGGCCGCTGCGGGTCGACGACGAGGTGTCCGTGGCGATCGAGAACATCGGCACGCTCAGCAATACAGTGGTGTCCCGTGACTGACCCTTCTTCCCCGGAGCACGCCTCCGGCACCGTCAGAGTCCGGTTCGCGCCGTCGCCGACCGGCATGTTCCACGTCGGGGGAGCGCGTTCGGCGCTGCACAACTGGGTGTACGCCCGCCAGCACGGCGGCGCGCTCGTGCTGCGCATCGAGGACACCGACGCCTCCCGCAACCGCCCGGAGTGGACCGAGGGGATCATCCGCGCCCTCGCCTGGCTCGGCATCGACGAGGATCAGTACGAAGGGCCGTTCTTCCAGTCGGCCAACGCCGACGAGCACCGCGAGGCCGTCGAGCGGCTGCGCGCGGACGGCCGGGCGTACTTCTGCGACTGCACACGCGACGACGTGATCGCGCGGACCGGCGACTCGTACCGCGGCTACGACGGCCACTGCCGCGACCGCGGCCTCGAGCCCGGTCCCGGGCGGGCGCTGCGCTTCCGCACCCCGGACGAGGGCACGACCACGGTCGTCGACCTGATCCGCGGCAAGCCGACGTTCGAGAACGCCACGATCGAGGACTTCGTCATCGCCCGAGGCGACGGCTCGGTGCTGTTCATGCTCGCCAACGTCGTAGACGACAAGGTCCAGGGCATCACGCACGTCATCCGGGCCGAGGAGCACCTGTCCAACACGCCGAAGCAGCAGCTGCTGTGGGAGGCGCTCGGCGCGCAGCCGCCGATCTGGGCGCACGTGCCGGTCGTCGTGAACGAGAAGCGGCAGAAGCTCTCCAAGCGCCGGGACAAGGTCGCGCTGGAGGACTACCAGGCCGAGGGCTTCCTCGCCGAGGCCATGCGCAACTACCTCATGCTGCTGGGCTGGGCGCCGTCCGGCGACCGCGAGATCGTCCCGTGGAGCGTCGTCGAGGAGGAGTTCCGGCTGGAGGACGTCAACCCGTCGCCGGCCTTCTTCGATGTCAAGAAGCTCCGCGCGTTCAACGGCGAGTACATCCGTGAGCTGCCGGTCGAGGAGTTCACCGAGAGGTGCGCGCCGTGGCTCCGCGAGCCGTACGCCCCATGGTCGCCCGAGCAGTACGACCCGGCGGTGTTCGCCCGGCTCGCGCCGCTGGCCCAGACGCGCGTCGCGGTGCTGTCGGAGATCACGGCGATGGTCGACTTCGCGTTCCTCGACGAGCCGGTGATCGACGAGGCGTCCTGGAACAAGGCGATGAAGGAGCCCGCCGCGGACATCCTTCGGGGCGCCCTCGAGGCGTTCCAGGACGCGGAGTGGACGGCCGAGGAGCTCAAGGCGCGGGCCGAGGAGATCGGCGCCCGCCACGGCCTGAAGCTCGGCAAGGCGCAAGCCCCGATCCGCGTCGCCGTGACGGGCCGTACGGTCGGCCTGCCGCTGTTCGAGTCGCTTCAGATCATCGGCCGGGACCGCACGCTCGCCCGCGTACGGGCGGCACTCGACCGGCTCACGGCGGCATAGCCGGACTCCTCACCGGGCATGGACGGTCTCGCCACGACCGTCCACGCCCGGGGGCCCGGTCCCGGGCCCGATCGAGGAGTGCCATGAGCGACCGGCCCGAGTTGTCGTTGATCGGCTTCGTCCTGGACGCGCCCGACGCCCGTGAGCTCGCCGACTTCTACCGGCGGCTGCTGGGCTGGGAGACCGTGCACGACGATCCCGAGTGGGTCAAGCTGGCCCCGCCCGGCGGCGGCCCGAGCGTGTCCTTCCAGACCGCCAAGGAGTACGTCCCGCCGACCTGGCCGGCCGAGCCGGACCACCAGCAGATGATGGCCCACCTGGACATCCGGGTGCACGACCTGGGCGCCGCGGTCGCGTACGCGCTCGCGGAGGGCGCCGTCCTCGCGGAGCACCAACCGCAGGAGCGCGCCCTCGTCTGCCTCGACCCCGCCGGCCACCCGTTCTGCCTGGCCCTGCCCGGTTCCTGATCCGAGGAGTGCCATGAGCGACAGACCACGGCTGAAGCTGACCGGAGTCGTCCTGGACTCGCCCGACGCGCGGAAACTCGCCGACTTCTACCGGCGGCTGCTCGGCTGGGATGCCGTGGAGGACGAGCCCGAGTGGGTGGTGCTGGCCGCGCCCGACGGCGGGGCCGGCCTGTCCTTCCAGACGGACCAGGACTACGTGCCGCCGGCCTGGCCGGCCGGGCCGCACCACCAGCGGATGATGGCCCACCTGGACATCGAGGTCGACGACCTCGACGCCGCCGTCGCGCACGCACTCGCGGAAGGCGCCGTCCTGGCGAAGTACCAACCCCAGCAGCACGTACGCGTCTGCCTGGACCCGTCCGGCCACCCCTTCTGCCTGTACCTGCCCGGCGCCTAGGAGCCCTGCCGTCGCTTGTGCCCCAGATTTCGGTCGTCAGAACGACCGAAATCCTCGGCGTTGAGCGGCGCCCTGCCGCTGCGGCGGCGCTCATTAGTGGCGGGACGTGAGCGTGCGGGCCACCAGGGCGATCAACAGCGCGGGGACGATCAGGTAGGCCGTGCGCAGGCTGACCGTGTCCGAGAGCCGCGCGAGGAGGAAGGGCGCGCCGCCGATCGCCAGTCCGGAGGCCATGGCCGCGCGCGCCGCCGCCTTGTCCGGAGCGTGCGGCCAGGCGGCGACCGTACGGCTCACGGTGGTCGGGTAGAGCAGCGCGACGCCCAGCCCGGCGACGGCGAGCCCGGCGCCCGCCAGCGGCAGCGTCGGGGCACCCCAGAACAACGCGAACCCGGCCGCGGCGACGGCCGTGCAGCCGAGCAGCAGACTCCGGTGACCGCGCACCCGCCGGGTGATCGGAACGGCGAAGGAGCGGCCGGCGGCCATGCCGACCAGGAACAGCGCCCCGACCGCCGGGGCGAGGCCCGCCGACGCGTGGTGCCAGTCGCCCACCGCCGAGGCCGCCCAGAAGACCATGCAGAACTCCACGCTGACCGCGAGCAGGACCTCGATCCACGGCCCGATCAGCGCCGCTCCGGAGCCCGTCGGCGCGTCCTCCGAAGTGTCGGCCGCGTTCGGCATTGGTACGTTCCAGGACAGCGCTGCCACGATGGCCATCAGCACCAGCGGAGCCACCAGATAGCCGGCCCGCCAGCCGAGCCCGGCGGCCAGCGCGCCGGCAACCGCCAGCGGCGCCAGTACGGACGCGGCGCTCGCCAGCCCGTTGGCCTCGCCGACCGCGGCGGCCGGGGCATGCGGGTGCAGCGCGCCCAGCAGCGCGGGGATCAGCTGAATGAGCAGCGCTCCGCCGATCCCGAGGAGCAGCGCGCCGGCCATGGTCAACGGCCGTACGGGCGTGGCCAGCAGCAACCCGCCCGCGAGCATGCCGCCGATCGACACGCGGAGCGTCACCGCCCGGCCGAGACGGCCGACGATGGGACCGCCCACCAGGCCGATCAGGAGCAGCCCCGCCGCGAACAGCGTGGGGTAGAAGGCCACCTGCGCCCGGTCCACCCCGAGGTCCTTCTGCAGCGGCGCCAGCACCGCCCCCATCCCGTTGAGCAGGAAGCTCATACAGCTCAACACGGCGTACAGCACCCAGGTCGCGGTGTCGCGCGTCAACCCGCCCGTTCGATCCACATCGGAGATTATCCGCGCCGTACGCGCTCCGGCAGAAGGGGCATCTCGCCCCCGCCGGACCCGTCGCGGAGCCCACCGCGCCGGATCGCGTTCGCGAGCACCGCGAAGGTCCGCTAAACTTCCTGAGGCGCTGGAGATCGAAAGATCCGCAGGCCAGTGGGGTATGGTGTAATCGGCAGCACGACTGATTCTGGTTCAGTTAGTCTAGGTTCGAGTCCTGGTACCCCAGCAAGTACCTGAGCAAGGCGGGAGTCTCACAGAGACCCCGCCTTGATCGTTTTCTGGACGGCGGCTTCGGGAACGCATGGGGAACGCGAGCGTCGCCCAGTGACCGACGGCATCCGAAGCCTCTGCAAAGCCTCGCCAGACCTCTGCGTTGCGAGAGGTCACTGACGGCTGACGGCCCGGGTGATGCCGGCGACCACTGTCGTGGCCAGGATCCAGCCTGCCGCGATCAGTAGGTAGGCGAGCCACTGGTAGAGCCCGTGGGGGTTGAACGCCTTCTCCTGGCCGAAGTCGATGATCGGTAGGAGTAGGTCAAGCGTGTAGATCAGGGCGTTGAAGTCTGGTGCCTTGCCGGGTTCAATCGGCTGAGGCTGGTGGAGGCCGTAGACGACCGTTCCGGTGAGGAGGAGCGCTAGAAGCCAGGCCATGGCGCGTGTTGGTCTATAGCCGTAGCCGACCGTCACGTCTTGAACGGCGCCCCAGAGCTTGGCGTACCAGGACAGCGTTCTGCGGTGGCGGCGTTGCTTGGCCAGTTGCACGGCGCGGGCGCCGGCGTCGTCACCGACACGTCGGTATGCGGCGGAGAGTTGTTCGTAGGAGTGCGGCACGTAGCCGTCCTCGTCGCGCTCCAGCAGTTCCAGCCGCTCGTCGGCGGGAAGCTGTGGACTAAGCGAGCTAAAAGTAAGACCGTCGAGCTTGACGCTGGCAGGCCATGCGTCCGGAGTGGCGTGGATTAGGTCGAACTGTGAGCGACGCAGCCTCACTGAGCCCTCGATGGGTGCCGCGTTGTGCAGCCAGAGCTCGCCGATCGCGCAACCGCTAGCCCACAATGCCATCCCGTCGGGGTTGGACAGGCGAGCCTCGATGAGATCGAGGTGTCCGGGGATCTTCGCCCCCGCAGATTGACCGCGCCGCTGGTGCGGAGCCGCGAGGCGCTCAGGTTTGATCCGACCTTCAGATTCTCGGCGTCCAAGGCGGTACGGCCCGGCTCGCTCAGTTCGGCCTCGTCCAGGTTAACGGCCCCAGCGACGGTTGCTCCGGCCAACCTGACCGTTCCGTGCGCCACAAGGTGTGGCCCCGAGACGTCATCGTTGATGGTGGCGTGGTTGAGCTGCAGGATCGGTTTGCGTTCCAAGTCATCGGAACTCTCTCGGCCGAGGTGCGCATTGTCGAGGAAGAAAGCGCCAGAGATGTGCGCACCACCGAGCCGTACTTCCCCGGGGATGCGTGAACCGGTGATCCGGAGGACGCCGTCAACGCGGATGGTTGCGGCGTCTAGAGCGGGGAGGTAGCACTCGCTGAAGTTGAGCTGACGGACGGCCATGGCGTACAGGAGCGGAGCACGTTCGAAGTAGCAGCCCCAAAAGCGAAGGGCGTAGGGGACCGCCGCGAACCTCAGATCCAGCTGGCCGGAGATCCGTACGCCCGCCAGACGCAATGCCGCGACTTCCCCGTCAGCGGGGTGGCTGCTGAGGAGGAGCTTTCGGATCACCTCGGCGCGTACGGTCCGGTCGGGACCCCAAGAACGGCCTTTCTCGGCATTTTCGTCGCCGGCGGGAGGCGACGCGACGTCTCGGCCACGTGGAAACGCATTCCAAACATCCCGCTCGAAAGCTGTCAGGTCGGCGATCTTCATCGGCGTGACCCTCTCGCGATGACGGCTGTCATGTCAACGGACCGACAGTAGACGTGCGGGGCCTGAAGAGATCACGAGATGGAAGTCTCATGCCGGCGACTCCCGCGCTGCTCTCGTCGCGCTTCTGCGACTCAAAGGGAGTGTCCGTTCGTGGGAACAGATGGGGAACGATTAGTCGCCAAGACCCGGTAGTGGTCGGACAGTGTCGTGAGCGGTCAGCGCGCAGATGGCGATGAAAGCCTGGAGCGGATTCTGGTTCAGTTAGTCTAGGTTCGAGTGCCTCGCCGGATGTCTGTGGTGCGAGAGGTCACCGGCTTACCGTGCGGGTGATGCCGGCCGATGACTTCGGGGTGCTGCGCCGGTCTACCCATTGACACCATCCGACTCGAAGGGATCACTCCGATGGCAAAGGTCATCTCCACGCTGTTCATATCGGCCGATGGCGTGGCCGAGATCGACCCGGATTGGCACTTCCCGTACTTCGACGAGAACATGGGCCGCGCCGTCGGCGAGGACTATGACACCGCTGACGTGCTGCTCATCGGCCGCGAGACCTACGACAGCTTCGCCGGAGCCTGGCCCGACCGCGAGGCCGCGGGTGGGGATGACGCACCGTTCGCCAAGCAACTCGGGGACGTGCGCAAGGTGGTCGTCTCGCGCCAGGCACTGGAGTTCTCCTGGCGCAACTCCGAGCTGATCAAGGGTGATCTCATCGATGCCGTCACCTCGCTCAAGGCCGATGCCGGAATACGAGGCATCCTCGTCCCCGGGTCGATCTCCGTGGTGCAGCAACTGCTCGCCGCGGGGCTGATCGATGAGCTGCGCCTGCTCGTGCATCCGGTGGCGGCGCGTAAGGGGCGCAAGCTGTTCGACGACGGCGACGCGCCGTACCACCTGAGAGTGACGGCGACGGAGGCGTTTCCGTCGGGCGTGATCCGCGTGATCTACTCGCCGACTGTGGCGCCCACCAAGGTCGGCTACGACGAGGCCAAGGGCCAGGTACCCGGAGAGAAATAGCCGTCTTCGGCGAGTGTCGGCGGGTTCGGCGACGCTATGGGGATGCTGTTGCCGCTCACTCGGCACAAGGCCGAGCTCATCGAGGTCGTCCGGATCACGGACCCCGCGCGACACCTGGTGTCCGACGAGCTGACGGGCGACACCGTCGCCATCTGGGAGGGGGACGAGGTCCGGCAGGCTCTGGCGCTCGTGGCGGAGCTGCCGGGCAGTGAGCCCTATCGCTGCTTCCTCCCCGGCTGGGGGATCCGGGCACACGGTGCCACCGATCCGCTCTTCGAGATCGCCTTCTGTTTCCGCTGCCACGGCGCCCGCTTCTGGGGACCGGATCTTTCGTCCGAGCGGCGACGGCAGACCTTCGACGGAGGAAGCGTCACCGCCCTGGAACTCCTACGACGGTTCCGCTCCTGCCTGCCCGACTGAAGAAGGCAGGCGGTTGAAAGAGCCGGCCCGCCTCTCTTGGAGGCGGACCGGCTCGTTGTCTTCCACGCCGGAGCATGGGGTGGCGTCCTGAAGCCGGTGTAAATGAGAAACGGGCGTAGGTTCCAGCTTCGATACCTGCGAAGTTTCGAAGGAAGGGACCCACGCCCGTGTCCGCACGAGTATCACCGACCGACCGTGTCCGCGCGCGGGGCCCCGGCTCCTGCAGGACCTGCGCCACTCGCTCCTCGACCTGCCTCGCCAGCTCCGCCCCCAACACACCGTCCCACTCGACCCTGCCGATCACCAGACCATCACCGCGACCGCGTAACCAGCTTGCGGGCGGTCCGGTGATCGTGGCCAAGGTCTTCAGGATCGTGCGCCATCCAGCCCTGGCCCGGCGCCAAACTCGTTAGATCATGCCTCCGGCGGCGTTGATGGTCTGGCCGGTGATCCAGCGGGCGGCGTCGGAGGCCAGGAACGCGACGACGTCGGCGATGTCGGCTGGTTCGCCCAGGCGGCCCAGCGGTGTGCGGGCCTTGGCGTCGTCAATGACGTGCTGGGGCACGGTGGCGATGACGTCGGTACGGGTCAGGCCGGGCAGGACGCTGTTGACCGTGACGGACCTGGAGCCCACCTCCCAGGCCAGCGTACGGGCGAGCTGGTCACCGGCGGCCTTGCTGGCGGCAAGCAGCGCCATGCCGGGCAGCGGCGACACGGTCAGCGCGGAAGAGATCAAGATGATCCGGCCGTGGTCGCTGATCCGCTGCGCGGCCTCGCGCAGGGCGACGAACGTGGACCGCACGTTGGCGTGCAGGTACTGGTCGAAGTCGTCATCGGTGGCGCGGGCCAGCGGCCCAGCGGTCGCCGTGGCCGCGTTGTTCACCCACACATCCACCCGGCCGTACTGGCTCTCGGCCGCATCGAACAACTCCATGACCGCCTCGGGGCGGGTGATGTCAGCGCGGACCGCGGTGGCCTGCCCGCCCGCGTCCTTAATCTGGTCCACCGCCTGCGCGGCCGTCTCCTGGTCGCGGGAGCCGATGACGACGCGCATTCCCGCCGCGGCGAGCCGGTCGCTGATCGCCCGTCCGATACCGCGCGATCCGCCGGTGACGACCGCGACCCGATCCTCGATACGCATAACCCCTCAAATGGTCGATCCTGTGGATAGTCCACAGCATCGACTAGTTTGGTAGAGGGTGTCAACTGTCCAGGTAGTAGACTGTCTGCCATGGCCGCACCCGATGACGAACTCGTCGAGACGCTGATCGGCGTCTTCATGGAGATCGACGGCCTGTTCAGCACGGCGAGCCGCCGGCTGGGACTAACCCCCCAGCAGGCGCGACTGCTGTGCTTCGCCCAACATCTGCAGCCGTCCTTCGGCGAGCTCGCGACCCTGCTGCACTGCGACAAGACCAACATCACCGGCCTGGTCGACCGGCTTCAGCGACGCGGCCTGCTCACCCGCCAACCCGACCCCAACGATCGCCGGATCAACCGCGTCCACCTCACCCCCCAGGGCGAGGCGGTCACCGGCCAATTCCAGCAGGCCATCAACACCACCCTGACCACCCGCTTCAGCTCCTGGCCCAGCACCCAACGCGACGGCCTCGTCCACCTGCTCCAATCCGCCACAACAGCACTACGCCCCTGATCTCAGCGGCCACCTCCGACCCAAACACGCCACCAGCCCCCGCAAAGCCGATCACACCGAACCGCCACCGCACCGCGGAACCTCACCATGAAGCCGGAACCACCCCCCGATTTACACCGGACTCCGGACGCCACCGAGCATGATGGATGGGATCGGGTCAGTTGCCCTGAGCCGGAGGCGCTTGGCCTGCGCGTCGGCCTGCCCGGCCCGCTCCAGGGCGAAGTCCTCCGCGTCGTAGTCGCCGAGCGGCCGGTCCCGCTGGGCCGGCATGGATTGAAGGCAGGGCTGATCGGCAAGTGTTCGGGCTGATGGGCGGACGGCCCGCCGGGATCCCCGGCGGGCCGTCGTTCGAGTCGTGCTCAGGTCAGTCGGTGTCCGAGGAGGGGATGTACGCGCCGGGGACCTGGTCCGGGGCGTAGATCTTGGTCTCGCCCGGGTAGGGCTTGGTCCACCCGTGCGCCTCGTACCAGGAGAAGTGGTTCATCTGCTCGGGGTTGGCGGAGTCGGCCTTGGCGTTGGGCCCGGTGAACGGCTGCTTCGCCTTCCAGGCCTGCCACTTCGCCGCCACCGGCTGCTCGGCCGCCGGCACCTTCGCCGACGGTACGGCCGCGGCCTTCGGGTTCTGCGCCGCCGGGGTGTCCAGGCCACAGCTCGGCGGGGTCGACAGCCCCAGGGTCAGCGAGGTCCGGTTGGGCAGCGCGGTGAACGGCGTGTAGTCGGGCTTGTTGGTGAACGCCGCGCTCATCGGGGTCGCGGCGCTGTCCTTCTGGTTCATCGGGTGGATCCCGAGGATCTGCTCGATGGTCCGGATCATCGTGATCTGCGAGTAGTAGTGGCTGTCGACGGTGCCGTGCTGGGCCCAGGGGCTGATGATCTGGATCGGGGCCCGGTGGCCGTCGACGTGGTCGGTGCCGGCCTGGGAGTCGTCCTCGACCACGAAGATCGCGGAGTCCTTCCAGTACTTGCTGTGCGTGATCTCGTCGACGATCCGGCCGACGGCGAGGTCGTTGTCCGCGACCTGGGCGGGCCCGCTCGGCGGACCGCCGGTGTGGTCGCTGGAGAGCCAGAACATGTTCAGGTTGGCCGGCCCGTTCTGCTCGAAGTCACGCTTCCAGATCTCGTACCGGTAGATGTCCGGGACGCTGGTGTCGAACTTCGGGAAGCCGTGCACCGACACGTTGTTGAGCGACGGGATCGGCGACGTCGAGTCCAGGGGGTAGGCCGTGTCCTGGCCGGTCGTCGCCATGTTCTTGGTGTCGCAGTACAGGTTCTGCCAGGTCGCTCCGGACGGCTTGGTCAGGAACTGCTGGAACTCACCGAAGTCCCGTACGGTCTTGCCCGCAGCCTGCGCGCCGGTCCAGAGGAAACCGGTCCGCTGGTGGCCGAGGGCGTCGTCCTCGGTGTCGTAGCTGCGCGCGTACTCACCGGCCGAGGACTCGGTGTACTCCGGGTTGTCGGCCTGCATGAGCCAGTTGTGGCCCTCGGCGGAGTTCGTGCCGATGTCGTAGGTGTTGTCGTACAGCCCGAACTGCTTGGCCAGCGCGTGCTGGTTCGGCGTCACGTTCTCGCCGTACTGGGCCAGCGTCGGGTCGCCGTTGCCCTCCGGGATGTCACCGTAGACCTGGTCGTAGGTCCGGTTCTCCTTGACGAGCATGAAGACGTGCTTGATCGTCGAGGGGTCGCCGAGCCGCTGCGGGACGGCCACGGCGTGCGCGGAGTGGCCCTTGGCCACCTTGACGTCGTTCCTGCCCCAGCCGTTCTGCTCGAAGACCTTTCTCGTCTCCGACCGGATGACCTTGTCGCTCGGCAGCTTGAACCGCTGCAGGCTCGACGTGGTGTCGTGGGTGGCGTGCCCGGCGGCGGTGGTGGGACGGCGGGCGTCGATACCGCGGGTGTTGGAGACCAGCACGTCGTCGCCGACGGTGGTGATCTCCGCGGGGAAGTAGTCCGTCGGGAGCAGGCCGACGTAGCTGACCGGCTCCAGCGGCTTCCGGAACCGGTAGACGGCGACGGCGTTGGCGCGGCCGAGCGTCACCAGCAGGTGGCCGTCGCCCGTGAGCGTCACCGCGTCGGGCTCGTAGCCCACCGACGCCTCCGGCCACGGCTGGGTGGCGATGGTCTGGACGACCTTGTTCTTGGCCGTGTCGATGACGGACACGTTGTTGGTGGCGGTGTTGGTGACGAACAGCGCCCCGTTCTTGGCGTACAGGGCGGTCGGGTGCAGGCCGACGTCGATGCTCGTGGCGGCGGCGGCCGGGTTCGCCAGGTCGATGACGCTGACCGTGCCGGTGGTGGTGGCGCCGGTCGCCGGGTTGGCCGGCACCTGGGTGTTGTAGGAGTTGATCGTGGTCTCGCCGGGCTTCGCCGGGCGGCCGCCCTCGTTGCTGACGTAGAGCCTGCTGCCCACCAGCGCCAGGCCACGCGGGGCGTTGCCCACGGTCCAGCTCTGCTGGATCGCGCCGGTCGCCGCGTCGATGGCGACCACGCGGTTCTGGCCGTTGACGGCGGAGTACACGGTCTTGCCGTCGGCCGAGAACACCGCCTGTGCCACCAGCGCGTGCTTGGGCCCGTCCACCGGGATCTTGACGGACGTCGGGTTGGCGAGCGTGCCGTCCGGGTTCACGGTGAACCTGGTGTAGCCGTCGGTCTGGCCCAGCCACAGCTGCGAACCGTCGGGCGAGTACGTGGGGCCCTCCTGGCCCACGTCGTTGCCGCTGATCTTCAGATCGGCGGCCTTGTTGTTGCCGACGAGCTGCTGCACCTTCCAGTTCTTCAGGTCCAGGATGGCGAGCGCCATCCCACCGTCGGTGACCGCGGCCGCGACGTGGGTGCCGTCCGGGCTGACCGAGGATGACATGATCTTGCCGTTGTTGATGACGAGGCGCTCGCCGATCGGGTCGATGTACTGGTCGCTGGACACGACCAGGCCCTTCTTGGTGGTCTGGCCGACCTGATCGGTGCCGAACATCTTGGTGGAGGCGTACGAGACGCCTCCGCCGGCGATGGCGAGAGCCGCGGTGCCGGCCGCCACGACGCGGATCCGGTGGGTTGTGCGTTTTTCGAAGAACCCGATGCGGGACTTCTTGACGCGCTGGCGGGTCACGTGCATGAATCAATCCTTCGAAGCGCTTGCGAGCAGGTCGACGTTCCCGTCGAACTGCCACAGAGGGTTAGGTGCGTCCCCGGTGGGGGTGCGCACCTGGAAGTAGCCGTTCACCTCCTTGGGGCCGTCTCCGTCGGCGACGTACCGCCCGTCCGCGGTGACGTCGAGTTGGTAGATGGCGCTGCCCACGGCGGTCGCGCCGGGAAGGTGCCAGGACACGACACATCGCCAGTCGTTGCCCGGACCCTGGTCGAGGACCCGGTCGCCACCCTTGTCGCAGGACGCGGTGGCCCCCAGTTGCGCCTCGGTGACGTCCGGGCGATGGAACTCCCGGGTCTGCACTCGGTAGAGGTGGGCGTACGCGGTGGCGAGCGAGTTCTGCACCTTGGCCTGCTCGATCCCGGAGCCCGTGGCCGAGGTCGCGCCGGTGAGCACGACGAAGGTGAGGGCGACCAGGCCGGCCAGCGGCAGCGCCCCCGCCAGGAGGACGCGACGGCCCGACCCGTCGTACGTCAGGTCGGTGAAGTCGCGGCGCAGGAACAGGCGGTACGCCAGCGCGGTGGCGACGACCGCCCATGCCAGGCTCACCGCGAGACCGACGAGGAGAGGGCCCATCTGCACCGGGCTGGTGAAGAGCCCGCGCCAAGCGAAGAAGGCGTGGCTCGGCAGGGCCAGCCGTACGGCCACCGGCAGCGGGAGCAACTGCGCGAGCTGCAGCGCGAAGGCGAGGAGCGCGGGCATCAGCAGCCCCATCGTGGAGCGGCCCAGCGCGACCGAGCCGAGGAGGCCGATCGCCGCGAACGCCAGCGTCGGTGCCAGCACGCAGGCCCACGCGAGCAGGACCGTACCGGCCGCGTCCCCCGGGGCGAGGAGATGGCCGTCCAGGCCGACGAGCGGTCGGTTGCCGACCGCTGCCAGGCCGCCGGCGATGCTCGACCCGGCCAGCCCCACCACCAGCAGCAGGAGCACGGTGAGGCTGGCGAGACCCTTCGCCACGAAGATCCGCTTCGGCGAGCGGACGGCCACGAGGAGGTGACGCCAGGTGCCCAGCCGGTCCTCGGCCGCGAAGACGTCGCCCGCGACCAGCGCGGTCAGCAGCGGGAGCGCCCAGCTCCGCGAGAAGTCCAGCACGACGAGCGACCCCGCCCAGCCGGTCGCGTGCATCCAGCGGCCGAAGACCGTGTCGGCGGGCAGCGTGCTCTGCAGACTGACCGCGGCCACGAAGCCCGCGGGGGCGATCCAGCAGGCGAGCAGCAGGACGCGGATCCGCCACTGGGAGAGCAGCTTCACCAGCTCGAACCGGTAGCCCCGCAGCACCGGCGCCGGCCGGGCCTCGACCGGTCGTGACATGACGGTCGCGGTCACGGGGCCTCCTTCGTCGGCGGAGTGACCAAGGTGCTGTGCTTGCCGGTTCCCTCGCTCCGCTCGGTCACGGGGCCTCCTTCGTCGGCGGGGTGACCAGGGTGCTGTGCTTGCCGGTTCCCTCGCTCCGCTCGGTCACGGGGCCTCCTCCTCGTCGTCGGTCTGGTCGGCCCCGGTCAGGGTCAGGAACGCGGCCTCGAGCGGCGACACCACGGGAGCCAGCTCGCGTACCGCCACGTCGGCCCGTACGAGCCGCACCACCAGTTCCTCGATGGCCGGCACCGGTCCGCGGACCACCAGTACGTCGGCGTCCGGCGGCTGGACGCCGCCGCGGCCGGGCGGTACGCCGAGCCCCGGCGTCTCCAGCGCCACCCGGTGCGCGGCCGCCGCGTCGGAGGTGACCAGCCGGTAGTCGAGTTCGCCGCTCTCGGCGGCGAGCTTGCTCACCGGCCCGGAGAAGACGACCCGCCCGGTGGCGAGGACGGTGACCTCGGAGCACAGCGCGGCGAGGTCGTCCATTCGGTGGCTGGAGAGGACCACGGCGGTCCCGCCCGCGGCGAGCCCGGTGATGACGCGGTGCACGTGGTGCTTGCCGGCGGGGTCCAGACCGTTGGCCGGCTCATCGAGCACGAGCAGCCGCGGTCTGGTGAGCAGCGCGGCGGCCAGCCCGAGCCGCTGGCGCATGCCGAGCGAGAATCCCCGGATCCGGTCGTCGGCGACGTCGGTGAGTCCGACCTGCTCCAGTGCCTCATCGACGCCGCCGGCGCGACCGGCGTCGTACCCGCGTAGTGCGGCCAGGGCCGAGAGGTTCTGCCGCGCGGTGAGCGACGGGTAGAGCCCGGGCCCGTCCACGAAGCCCGCGACGCCGTCGGGGACGGCGAGCGTCCGGCCGACCGGCGTGCCGAGGATCTCGAGGCGACCGCTGTCCGGAATCGCCAGGCCCAGCAGCAGGCCGAGGAGCGTCGTCTTGCCCGCGCCGTTCGGGCCGACCAGCCCGTGGACCTGCCCGCTCGCCACATCCAGGTCGACACCGTCGAGTGCGACCACGTCACCGAAGGTCTTCTTGATCCCGCTACCCCGGACGGCCGGGTTGATGTCCATGGCGGTCGCCTCCCGCTTGATCTTCGGCAAGAGGAAGCTAGAGATCAAGGTTTGACTTGGAGCGGCGAACAGTCGAACTTTGGGCGAACGACGTCAAATAAGGTGATAGGCCGCAACTTGGCGATCACGCGGTCGTACGGATCAATACGTCGAATACGGCGCGCGATGGCAGGCCGACCAACCGATCAGGAATCAAGAAGCGTCGGCCGGTGCGCCACGCCTAGCGTCATGGGCATGGACATCACCATTCTCTGGACCTTCCTGCCGCACGACGACCCCGAGGCATCCCTGGCCTTCTACCGCGACACCCTCGGCTTCGAGGTTCGCAACGACGTGGGAAACGGCAAGATGCGCTGGATCACGGTCGGCCCCGCCGACCAGCCCGGCACGTCCATCGTGCTGCACCCGGCGGCCGCCGAGCCCGGTATCACCGAGGACGAGCGCCGCACCATCACCGAGATGATGGCCAAGGGCACCTACGGCCGCATCGTCCTGGGCACCGCCGACCTCGACGACACCTTCAAGCGGCTGCAGGCCGGCGGCGCCGAGGTCGTCCAGGAGCCGACCGAGCAGCCGTGGGGGCTTCGCGACTGTGCGTTCCGCGACCCCGCGGGCAACATGGTCCGCTTCAACGAGCTGGGCTGACCCGCCTCGGCCGCGTAGCGCCTCAGCCGGCGTTCGGCAGGCGGACCCGCAGCACGCCGTCGCGTACGTCGGTCTCGAACACCGGCTGCGGCGCGGTGGCGGGTCCGTGCGCGACGGCCCCGTCCGACAGCCGGAAGACGCTGCCGTGCCAGGGGCAGGTGACGCACCCGTCGGCGACCTCGCCGTCCGAGAGCGGCCCCGACAGGTGGCTGCACCGGTCGGCGAGGACGTCGGCGTCGTCGCCGCGCCGGACGATCAGGAGCGGCACCTCGCCGAGCATTCTGCGGGCGGGCCGCCCGTCGGGGAGGTCGGCGATCGGGCCGAGGGCGTGCCAGCCGGGTTCGACCAGATGCGGCACCTCCTCCGCGTGGTTCACGCCGCCGGCCTGGCGGAAGGAGATGTGCCCGCCGAGCAGCGCACCGAGGCTCGCGGCGGTCAGACCGGCGTAGCGCAGGGCCCTGCTCCTGCCGTCGGCGCGCGTCGCCAGGGACGCGCCGTACAGGCCGATGGCCACGATGTTGGTCACCGCGTGGACGACTCCGACCCGCATCTGCTGCTCGTGCTGCTCGGCCCAGTCGGTGAGGCCGGCGAGCACGGCGGGCGCCGAGGCCAGCAGCCCGAACCCCGCGAGCCGGCGGGCGGCGCGGTCGTACCCCGGCCGCAGGTCGAGCACGCCGGCGGACAGCCAGGCGCCGACGGACGCCTGGACGAGCATCGGGTGCACGGGGTGGCCCGTCCACGTGCCGTGCAGGATGTCGCGGAACGCTCTCGGCCGCAGCCGTCGTACGGCCTTCTGACCCGGGGCCACGGCGCGATCGAGGACCTCGGCGTTCTCCAGCCTGCTGAGTATGCCCATGGGCAGGCAGGCTTCCCCGGATATCGCGATCGAACCGTCCGCCGAAGCCGCGCGCATCGGACACCTGGAGTCGTGATTCGGTCACGTGTCGGCGCGTTTCCGTTGTCGCTCGCGAGTATCGCGGTACCGATGGCCTCGATGGTCCCGGTGATCGGGCCATCGAGGATCGCGACTCAGGGGGGATCAGTGATCAGAAAGCTCACCGCGACGGGAGTGGTCGCGGCGGCGGCCGCGGGATTCATGCTGCTCGGTGGCGCCGCGCAGGCCGATCAGCACTCCGCCGGCCAGACGAACCAGCGGCCGACCGCGTACTCGGCGCACCACTCGGGCTGGACGCCGAGGCGTCACCGGCACCACTGGCACGGCTGGGGCTGGTGGCGCCACCGGAACCACCGTGGGCACCGATTCCACGTCCAGCACTAGGCCGGAGCCCAGCGAGGGTCGCCGTGGCCCGCCCGTCCCATGACGGGCGGGCCACGGCGCTGTCGGGGGCGTGGTGCGGTGGGGAGAGGTCTTCGCGGCGACCGACCGGCGACCGACCGGCGACCGACCGGCGACCGACCGGCGACCGACCGGCGACCGATCCGACGCGGGCGAGGCGTCGTCTCAGCGCCGATCGGCCGGACACGCCTTATGTCGTTGATGGCAGTGATCCGGGGGTAAGAGGGGCTCGCTGAGGTCTTTCGACAGGAGACGCCGTGAATGATGCCAAGACCGCGTTCGTACTGGGTGGTGGTGGGCTGCTGGGCGCCCACGAGGTCGGCATGCTGCGGGCGCTCGCCGAGGCGGGGATCCGGCCGGACCTGGTCGTGGGGACCTCGGTCGGCGCCTTCAACGGGGCGTTCGTCGCCTCCGACCCGGCGAACGCCGCAGACCTGCTGACCAAGGCCTGGCAGGGCGATGGGGCGGGCTCGGTGTTCGCCGGTTCGTTCTTCAGCCGCGTCTCGACCCTGATCCGTTCCGGTACGCATCTGCACTCGACCGATCTCCTGGCGACCGCGCTGGACGCGCTGATCCCCGCCGACCGGATCGAGGACCTGGCCGTGCCGTTCCACTGCGTGGCGGCCAACATCGAACGCGCCGAGGCGCGGTGGTTCACCAGCGGTCCGCTCGTTCCGGCCGTGCTGGCCTCGTGCGCGGTCCCCGGCGTCCTGCCGCCTGTCCGCATCGGCGACGAGCACTACTACGACGGCGGCCTGGTGCACAGCATCCCCATCGGCCGTGCCCTGCGGGAGGGGGCCCGGACGGTGTACGTCCTGCAGGTCGGCCGGATCGAGACCCCCCTCACCGCGCCGACCAGGCCCTGGCAGGTCGGGCTGGTCGCCTTCGAGATCGCCCGGCGGCACCGGTTCGCCGAGGAGATGGCCGAACTGCCCGATGACGTCACCGTTCACGTCCTGCCCACCGGGTCGACCGGCCAGGCCGCGGGCCTGTCCCAGTTGCGCTACCGCGACTCTTCACGGGTCGAGGCGCACATCGAGCGGGCGTACGCGGCGAGCCGCGAGTACCTGTCGGATCTGTCGGATAGCTGACCTCCCGTGCTCCCCTCGCGGTTCGTCAGGCGTCTGCTCTTCATCCCGCTGCTGTTCGCGGTGGCGGCGGTGGCGGTGGCGGCGGTTCCGTTGCTGCTGCTCGTCGGGGCGGTGGCCGCGCGCCGCCGTCACCGGTTCCTGCGGATCGCGGTCATCGCGGTCTGCTGGCTCGTCCTCGAGTGCGTCGTGCTCACGGCGTGCCTGGGCCTGTGGGTGGCCGGCGGGTCGCCCGAGACGGTCCGCGCGCGGCACTACGCGCTGTGCGGCTGGTTCCTCACCCGCATGTACGACGTCGCGGCCCGCATGCTCGGACTCGTGGTCGAGGTCCAGGAACCGATCGACGCGGTCTCCGGGCGGCCCGTGATCGTGCTCAGCCGGCACGGCGGGCCGGGGGACTCCTTCCTCATCGTGCACTACCTGCTCAACGTGTACGGGCGGCGGCCGCGGATCGTCATGAAGGCCGCCCTGCAACTCGATCCCTCGGTCGACGTGCTGCTCAACCGGCTGCCGAACGTGTTCGTGCCGGACGGCTCCGCGCCGCGCGAGCGGGTGGTCGACGACGTCGGCCGCCTGGCGGCCGGGATCGGCCCCGCCGACGCGCTGCTCATCTTCCCCGAGGGCGGCAACTTCACGCCGCGCCGCCGGGTGCGCGCGATCCGCCGGCTGCGGCGGCAGGGCCGTCCGGACGCGGCCGTACGCGCCCGGAAGATGGCCAACGTCCTGCCACCGCGCCCGGCCGGCTCGCTCGCGGCGATCGACGCCGCGCCGGACGCCGACGTCGTCTTCGTCGCCCACACGGGTGCCGACGACCTCCTGACCGTCGGGGACGTCTGGGGCCGGATCCCGTTGGACCGGCCGCTGCGCGCGCGGTGGTGGCGGGTTCCACGCGAGGAGATCCCCGAGGACGACCGGGAACGGTGGCTGTTCGACTGGTGGGAGCAGATCGACGCCTGGATCACGGACAACCGCCCGCACCCCGCCGCGTAGGCGGTCGGCGCGGTGTCGAAGCGCCGCGGCCGGGTCAGGCGGCGTCGTCGGTTCGCGTCGCGACGACCGCCATCGTGGAGTACGGCATCGTGAAGCCGCCGCCGAGCGCGTCGATGGCGGCTCCGACGCTCTCCAGCACCTCCGCCACCTTCTCCGGCGGGAGCCGGGTCATGGACCCCTGGGTGGGGATCTGGTCCAGCCACTCGTCCCGTGTGTAGTAGTGCTCCCAGTCGAAACGCCACTGCTCCGGGTCGCCGAACCCGCCGACCTCGCGGATCCCGTCGGCGGCCTTGTCGATCATCATCTGGTAGGCGTCCATGGCCGATCCGGTCGTCGGCACTCTGAAGGGGGAGTCGGGCGCCACCCGCCGGTAGACCGTGGCGAAGGCCTCCAGCACCTCGGCCGGGGGCTGGAACGCGTGCCAGAACGCCGCCAGCACTCCACCGGGACGCAGCGCCTGCGCCGCCTTGGCCGCCCCCGCGACCGGGTCGATCCAGTGCCAGGCGGTCGCGGCGACGACCGCGTCGAAACGCCGCCCGGCGGGGTCCCAGGTCTCGATCGTCGCGACCTCGGCCTCGACCCCGCCGCGCCGCGCGAACTCGGCCATCCGCGCGTCGGGCTCGACGCCCAGGACCGTGCAGCCGGCCGCCTGGAACTGCCGGGCCGCCGTGCCGGTGCCGCAGCCGACGTCGAGGACGTCGCGCCCGGGAGCGGCGGCCACGATCCGCTCCACCAGGGCGGCGGGATAGCGGGGCCTGGTCCGGTCGTAACGTTCGGCGTCCACGCCGAAGGACTCCGCGATCTCTCGGGCGTGATGGGGCTGGCGCGCGGGACCGGGAGCGCGGTCGGAAGGTAGAGTGGGCATGTGCCCACTATGAGTGGGCGCTTGCCCACTCGTCAAGTCGTCCGGGAAAGGCGGGATGCGCGATGCCGACAGGTGTGGCCCTCCGCGACGTTCGGGAGCAGCTGTTCGACGCCGCCGAGCGAATCCTGTTGCGGGACGGGCCGAGCGCGCTGACCAGCCGGGCCGTCACCATCGAGGCTGGCTGCGCCAAGGGCGTCCTGCACCGCCACTTCGCCGACTTCGACGCGTTCCTCGCCGAACTCGTGCTGGACCGCGCCGACCGGATGGCCGGTCAGGCGGCCGCCCTGCGCGACTCGGCCGGGACCGGCGCCGTCGTCGGCAACCTCACCGGCGCGCTGACGGGGCTGTTCGAGTCGGTCGCCGTGGCCATCGTCGCCCTCATCACGTTCCGCGACGAGCTGCGCGCCCGGCTGCGCGAGACCTGGCCGGTCGGCGTGCCGATCCTGACGGACGCCGCCACCATGATCGCCGCGTATCTCGCCGCTGAGCGGGAGCTGGGCCGCGTCGCGGCCGACGCCGAGGTGGACGCGCTCGCGCCCACCCTGATCGGGGCCGGCCACCTGCTGTTCGCCGACCGGAAGGGCGTCCCGCCGGAGCCTGAGACCGTCGAGAAGGTCGTGACCACGGTCATCGGCGGCGCCCTGCGCGAGCCGTCCTCATGACCGCCCCTCAGGTCGCTCCGGCCGCCAGGTGGTCTCCGATGAGCCAGCCGAACCCCAGAGCGGCCAGGAGGCCGTTTCCGGACATGTAGCCCTCCGATGAGGCGCCGGAGATTCCGCAGGCCGAGCCGCCGCCGGCGTACAGGCCGGGGACGGCCCGGCCGGACCGGTGCTGGACGCGGCCGGTGGTGTCGACCAGCAGACCGCCCTGGGTGGTGAGCACCCCACTGGCCACCTGTCCGGCGTACAGGGGGAAGCGCAGCGGGCCGTGGTCGACGCCGGCCGGGTCATCCGTCACGTCGCGGGCCCGGAAGGCGGCCAGAGTCGTGGCCAGTTCCCGCTGCGGCAGCCGGTACGCCTCGGCCAGCTCCTGTTCGGTGGCGAAGGGGCGGAACGCCCCGGCGGCGGCGGACTCGCGCATCAGCTCCGAGCGCATCGCCGCCTCGTGCATCCGCTCGTCCCAGATGTGAGCACGGCCCGGCCGCCGGGCTGGGCGGCGATGATCCGGCCGAGCTTGGAGTAGCCCTGAGCCTGTTCGTCCACGAAGCGCCGTCCGTGGCCGCCGACGAGCAGCGCGCCGAGGAACGGCAGGACCGGGTTGAGGCGGGTGCCGTGGCCGGGCACGACGAGGCCGTGGCCGAGGAAGGCGCCCATGTTCCGCAGGACGGCGCCGAGCTCGACGCCCCAGCGAACGGCGTCGCCGGTGCTGGTGCCGACCCCGCCGTAGAACGCTCCGGCGGCGTCGGGCTAGTACCGGCTAGTACAGCAGGCGCACTCCCTCGGCATCCGCTCGGTGCGCGTCGCCACCCACTGCACCGAGGCCGACATCTCCGCGCAGCACATCGCGGCCGCGCGCGAGATGGGCATGGACGTGGCGGGCTTCCTGATGATGTCGCACATGGCCGAACCGGCCGAACTCGCCCGGCAGGCGAAGCTGATGGAGTCCTACGGCGCGACCTGCGTGTACGTGACCGACTCCGCGGCCCGAGCCGCCTCGACCCCCTGAGAGAACGGGCGGCCCGGCGCCGCGGCCGGGAACGGCCGCACGACCCCCTGGTCGTGCGGCCGTTCCGCGGCCGGTCGGCCGTCTGCCGCGAATTCCGGTCAGCCGCCTGACGGGCCGCGAAGGATCACCTTCCGGCGCGGGAGATGAGCTGTCTCCAGGTGGCCGGGCCGACGACCCCGTCGACCGGCGGCGACACCCGCTCCTGGAAGCGTCGGGTGGCGGTGTCGGTGTCGGGCCCGAAGACCCCGTCGACCTGGGCGGCGGACTTCAGGTCGCCGTGCTTGAGCAGTTCCGTCTGGGCCGCCTTGACGTACTCGTTCCGGTCGCCCTCGCGGACGGTCGAGCCGATCGTCGTTCCGTCGGTCAGCCGCTGCCAGGTCGCCGCGCCGACGACCCCGTCGACGGTCAGCCCCGCGATGCTCTGGAAGCCCCGTACGACGCTGTCCGTGGCCGGTCCGAACACCCCGTCGGCCGCGAGCGTGCGCCACTGGTCGCGGGCGCCGCGCAGCAGATACTGCAGCGCCGTCACGTCCGGACCCGTGCTCCCCTGTCGTAGGACCGGCCATGACGCCGATGCCTGTTCGGTCATGCGATCCACCTCCCCATGGTGGTTCCCCCGCCGTTTCGCGGGGACATAGGGGAGACGCTCGCCTGACCGGCGAAGTTTCCGGTGGTCAATGACGAATCGCCGTTCGGTCAGCCGTTCCTGACCCTTCCGGAAGGCCGGACTTCGGGAGGACCGGCCGTCGACCTGTCGCCATTTCGGTCAGGACGGTTATTCGCGACTTCTCCGGCCGTCCGGCCTTGCGAACGGCCTCCCGTGGCGCGTACGGGCCGGGTCGCTTGGCCCGTACGCGCGGGCGCGATTCTGTCGTTGCCGAGTGCCAGGATCAGCCCATGTCGCCGGAAACGCTCAGATCCGTCCTCCCCACCCCCCTGGAAGATCCCGCAGCCGAGCCGGCCGGCGGTGAGCGACCGGCCGCGACCCCGCGGATCGTCGCGGCGGAGCAGGCGCTGGCCGGGAGGCTCGACGACGGGACGGGCCAGGCACTGGGCCGGATCCGGGACCAGAGGTACGACTCCCGCCCGACTCTGGACCACTGGGAGCGGCTGGCGGACTCGCCGTACGCCGGGTTCGCGCGGACCGCGCTGGAGGCCGCCGCCGCCCGGGCCGCCGCGATCCAGGCGGGGGAGCTTCCCTACATCGCCGACAAGGCGTTCACCACGGAGGAGGTCGCGGTGCTCGGCCGGGCGTGCCGGGTCGCCCTCCTGCGCGACGAGCCCTGGCTGCCGGAGCTGCTCGACCGGCTCCTGCCGGCGATCGCGGTGGCGCCCACGCCGGCCCGCACCCTCCCGTCGCAGGCGCTGCTGTTCGAGCTGGCCCGGTCGGCGCAGGAGTTCCCGACGCCCGAGGCGGCGGCCGCGCTGCGCGCCGTCCGCGGCGTCGTCCGCCACGCCGGGGTGCCCAAGCAGCTCGACCGCAACCTGAAACGCGTCGACGCCGCGCTGAGCGAGCGCGCCGAGGTCGCCTTCCGGCTGCCCGACCTCGGCTTCGGCTCGGACGGCGTGCACCGCGGTGCGGTCGGCGAGTACGAGGCGCGGATCACGGTCGGCGAGGACGTGGCGCTGACCTGGCACCACCACGACGGGCGTGAACTGCGCGGGGTGCCCGCCGCGGTCCGGCGTGACCACCCCGAGCGGCTCAAGGAGCTGCGGGAGCTCGTCAAACGGACCCGCGCCCACCTCACGACGCTCACCCGGGCCCTGGAGGCCGCGCTGCTCGCCGAGGCCGGGCAGGCGTACGGCCGGTGGCGGGCGGAGCAGGCGGGGCACCCGATCGGCCGCCCCCTCATCGAACGCCTGCTCTGGGAGGTCGAGGTCGCTCCCGGGCAGTGGCGCGCCGGTCTGCCGGTCGAGGGCGGCCGGCGCTTCCTCGACGCCGCCGGGGAGCCATGGGCCGTGGTGGACGAGGACGCCGCCATCCGGCTGTGGCACCCCATCCGCGCCACTCCCGAGGAGATCCGCGCCTGGCGCGACCACCTGAGCGAGCGGCGGATCCGGCAGCCGTTCAAGCAGGCGTTCCGGGAGATCTACCTGCTCACTCCGGCGGAGCGGGAGACCCGGGGCTATTCCAACCGGTTCGCCGCGCACATCCTGCGCTTCCGCCAGTTGTACGCGCTGATGAAGGGCCGCGGCTGGGAGCCGGCCATGCTCGGCCCCTGGGACGGCGGGTACGAAGGGGAGGCGACGCGCGTGCTCCCCGGCCGAGGCTGGCGGGGGCGCCTGTTCCTGGAGTACGCCGACCCCGCGCAGTATGAGGACCTGGCCGCCACCGACCAGGTCCGGTTCGAGCGCCGTGCGGGCGGCGAGTGGCGCGAGGCGACTCTGGACGAGGTACCGCCCGTGGTCTTCAGCGAGCTGATGCGCGACGTGGACCTGTTCATCAGCCGCATGGCGTGGAGACCCCGGTCTTCAGACCAGGAGGAAACGCCGTTCCCTCCTCGGGATGTCGATGGTGATGGTTAGGGTGCGGGCATGCGGTTCCGGCTTGCGCCCACGCCCGCTCAAGAGCAGGCGCTGCTGGACCACTGCTCGCACGCCCGATATGTGTGGAATCTCGCTGTCGAGCAGCACCAGCACTGGCAGCTAGGCCGGAAGAGCGCGCCGGGCTATGCCGAGCAGTCCCGCCAACGGAGGCTGAGCCCGTCCGTCTGGTTTGGCGTCGAAGTGATCCCCCGGTAGAGTTACGGATGTCGGCAGGCGGGGACGGACCGGTCCGGACCTGGCAGGCCGACAGGGTCCCTCCGGGTGGCACCGGAAGCGACCCGCTTCTCATGTAGGGCCCGGGCTCGCCAAAACCCGGTTCGTACAAGGGGGGAACGTCCGCTAAGCTGGGCGTCGCCCGCACGGGAGACCGAGCAGGCGAAAACACAAGGTCCCGTCGTCTAGTGGCCTAGGACGCCGCCCTCTCAAGGCGGTAACGCCGGTTCAAATCCGGTCGGGACTACACAGGTCGAAGGCTCGACCACCCTCGGGTGGTCGAGCCTTCGATATTTTCCGCGCATGCTCCGATCGCCCCCGCGCGCAGTTCGGGGGCGTTCACCATCGGGCAGAGCCTTGCCGGCGCTCAGTGGATGAACGCAGGGCGGCTGTGACCCTGGCCGAGAAGCGCGGCGGGTCGGACCGGCCGACGGTCACGCGTCGCCGGCCGCGGCGGTGAGCAGCGCGACGGCCTCCTCCCGCGACATGGCCGCGCCGCGTGCGCGGGCGGTGTCGAACGCCTCCGCGCCGATGAGCTCGCGCGCCCGGGCGGTGACGCGGGCGACGTCCGGATCCCCCGCCAGGGAGAGGCCGCGCAGCGCGCTTCCGAGGCCGAGGAGGAGGGCGGCCCGCTCGCCGTCGCCCCGGAGCGCCGCCGACCCGGCCAGGGCCTCGGCGCCGTGGGACAGGATCCGGAAGTCGCCCTGCGGGAGGCCGGCGGCGAGCGCCTGACGGAACCGGGCCTCGGCCTCGACGGCGTCGCCCGCGGCCTCGGCGATCCGGCCGAGGCCGATCAGCGCCAGCGCCCTGCTGTAGCGGACGATGAACCCCTCCGCCGTGCATCTGTCCAGCGCGGCCTCGAAGTGACGACGTGCCTCCGCCGGATCGCCGCGGAGCCGGGCGACCTCGCCCAGGCCGATCAGGGTGTCCGCGATCGTCTCGGCCCCGCCCGACCGGCGCGAGAGGGCATGGGCGCGCTCGTAGTTCTCCCGGGCGGCGTCGAGCTCACCGCGGCGGATCAGCATCTCGGCGCGCAACTGCAGGCAGTCCGCCATGTCCTCGGCCGAGTCGAGCCGCCGGATGTGCTCGTACGCCTCGTCGAGCAGGGCCTGCGCCGCCTCCCAGTCGCCGCGCCACACGGCGAGACGCGCGCGTTCCCCCAGCATCGCCGACAGGCCCCAGCGGTCACCGAACGCGCGGAATCCCGCTTCGCCCCGCGCGAACTCGTGTTCCGCGCCGGTGAGGTCGCCGGCGAGGATCTGGCGGTACGCGTAACCGAAGTGGCGTAGGGCGCGGGACCACGGATCCCGGCCCATCCGCGCCTCCTGCAACTCGATGTTGGCCGCGGAGGGTCCGCCGCTGATCGCCCACAGGAGAGTCGACATCGGCCGGAGCGCCGGCCGGTCAGAGCCCAGGTCCGCCATGATCGAGTCGATCCGCCGCCGGTAGCCGTCCAGGGCCGGATCGTCGCCGCCGCCGTGCAGGGCGAGCATGACGCACAGCGCGTACTCCTCGCCCGCCTCGGCCGGCGGCTGGTCGCCCATCAGGGCGAGCAGCTCGGTGGCCGTCGACCCGCCCTCGCTGCGCAGCCCGCGCAGCCACCAGTAGGCCGCCATCGCCGCCAGCATCCGCAGCGCCCTGGCGTGATCGGTGTGCATCAGGAGGCGGAGCGCGGCCAGCAGGTTGCCGCGCTCGGCGTTCAACCGGGCCAGCCACTCAAGCTGCTCGGCCCGGCGCAGGTGGGGTTCGGCCGTCTCCGCCAGCTCCAGGAAGTACGCGGCGTGCGCCGCGCGGACGTGTTCGGCCTCGCCGGCCTCGGCCAGCCGCTCGGCGCAGAACTCACGGATGGTGTCGAGCATGCGGTACCGGCCGCCGTCGCCCTCGACGAGGGACTTGTCGGCGAGGTCGGTGAGCAGGTCGTCGACCTCGTCCTCGGCGAGCCCGCAGATCCGCGCCGCCGCCGTCGGCGTGGCGCCGCCCGCGAACACGGTCAGCCGCCGGGCGACCAGGCGTTCGTCCGCGTCGAGCAGGTCCCAGCTCCACTGCACCACGGCGCGCAGGGTGCGGTGGCGGGGCGCCTTGGTCCGGTCGCCCCGCGACAGCAGCCGGAACCGGTCGTACGGGGCCGCCCCGGAATCCTCGGTGCCCTCGGCCGCTCCGAGGCGGGCGGCGACCTCCTCGACGGTGAGCGTACGCAGCCGGGCGGCGGCCAGCTCGATCGCGAGCGGCAGCCCGTCGAGCGCGTCGCAGACGCGCGCCATGACGGCGACGGTGGGGGCGTCCAGCTCGAGACCGGGTCGTACGGCGGCCGCCCGATCGGCGAACAGCCGTACGGCGGGATAGGCGAGCGCGTCGGCCGGATCCGCGCCGGGCGGAGGCGCGGCGAGCGGCGCCAGCGGGCACAGCGCCTCGCCGGTGATGCCGAGGGCCTCCCGGCTGGTCGCCAGCACCCGCAGGCCGGGGCAGGCGCCGAGCAGCCGGTGCACGAGCCCGGCCGCCTCGTCGATCACGTGCTCGCAGTTGTCCAGGATGAGCAGGAGGTCACGGTCGGCGAGGGACTCGACGAGCCGTCCCGCCGGGTCGGGCCGCGGGCCGAGGGAAGTGGCCATCAGGCCCGCCTCCCGTACGCCCAGCGCGTCGATGACCGTCTGAGCCACCGTGTCATCCGGGCCCGCGCCGTCCTCAGGGCGGCGCTTGACCGCCGAGAGGTCCACGAACCGGACCTCGCCCGGCGCCCGGCCGCCTGCCTCGACCGCCAGGCGGGTCTTACCGGTCCCGCCCGGACCGACCAGCGTGACGAGGCGCTCGGCGGCGAGCAGGCCGCCGACGCGGGCCAGCTCCTCCCGGCGCCCGACGAAGCTGGTGAGCTGGGCGGCCAGCGCGCCGCGGGTCGCCGGGGCCGACGGTCGTTCTCGTGGCCGGCCGGCCGTCAGGGACGGGGCGGCCGTCAGGGACGAGGCAGCCGTCAGGGACGGGTCGGCCCGGAGGACGGCGAGGTGGACCTGGACGAGCTCCGGCGATGGGTCGGCGCCGAGCTGGTCGGCGAGCGTGTGCCGGGCGTCCTCGAACACCGCGAGGGCCTCGGCCTGCCGGCCGGCGCCGTACAGGGCGCGCATGAGCAGGCCGCGCAGGCGCTCCCGCAGGGGATGGGCGGCGACCTGCTCCCGGAGCTCGATCACCAGGTCACGGTGGTCGCCCAGCATCAGCCGCGCCTCGGCGTAGTCCTCGAACGCCTCCAGCCGGAGTTCTTCGAGCCGGGCGACCTGTGCCTCGGCGAACGGCGCGGCGGTCACGTCGGCGAGCGCCGGTCCGCGCCACAGGTCGAGGCCCGCGCGCAGCAGGGCGGCGGCGCGGCCCGGATCGCCGTCCGCCAGGGCGCGCCGGCCGTCCCGCGCCAGCCGTTCGAAGCGGAGGGCGTCCACCTGGTCGGGGTCGACCGCGAGACGGTATCCGGCGGGATGGAACTCCACCAGGTCACGGGACCCGTCGGCGGCGCCGAGACCGCGCCGCAGCCGGGACACCTGGGACTGCAGGGCGTTCGCCGTGCCGGCCGGGGGCTCTTCGCCGTACAGACCGTCGATCAGGCGTTCGGCGGTCACCACGCGGCCCGCGTCGAGGAGGAGCAGGGCCAGCAGGGAGCGTACGCGCGGCCCTCCGACCGAGACCGGGGCGCCGTCGGAGGCACGGACCTGAAGCGGGCCCAGGATGCCGAATCGCATGCCCCCGATTGTCGCGGATGATCACATCGGCGGCGCCATGGAGTTGACGATAATCAATGTTGACCGGTATCCGGGAACGCGGCCAGCATCCCGGTATGCCCTACGAAGATCTGGCCCGGCTCTTCGCGGCCGCACCACGCCTGTTCGCGACCTCGCCGCTCTACGGCCGCCTCGGCGCGGTCGTCGCGGCGGACGAGCGGCTGCTGGCGATCGCGGCGGAGGCCCGCCCCGGTCAGCTTCCGACGAACCTGCTGTTCGCGGCGGTGCACTATCTGCTGCTGCGGGACCCCTCGCACGAACTGGCCGCCTGGTATCCCACCACCGGTGCGGGGCGTGCGCCGGAGCGCGATCCGGGTCCGGCGTTCACCGACTTCTGCCTCGGCCGGCGCGAGGAACTCGTCGCGCTCATGCGCGGCCGCCTCGTCCAGACGAACGTCGTGAAACGGGCGACGGCCCTGCGGCTCGGCCTCGCCGCCGTCGCCCGCGTGATCGAGCGGAGCGAGGGAATCGAAGGCGCAGCCCCTACGAGTCGCCCCTCCGAAGGGCCCATGATCGAGCGGAGCGAGGGAATCGATGGCGCAGCCCCTACGAGTCGCCCCTCCGAAGGGCCCCGGACCGGCGAGCCCGTCACGCTGATCGAGGTGGGGTGCAGCGCGGGTCTGCTGCTGCGGTTCGACGAGTACCGCCATGACCTCGGCGGCCGTACGTGGGGCAGACCCACCTCACCGGTCGCGATCCGGACCCGGTGGCGCGGAGCCGGGCCCGCGCCGGACCTCGACCCGCTGCCGGCCATCGCCGACCGCGTCGGCGTCGACCTGCACCCCGTCGACGTCACCGACCCGGACGAGCGGCTCTGGCTGCGCGCCCTGATCTGGCCGGAGAACCGCGCGCAGGCGGATCTTCAGGACGCGGCCCTGCGCGTGGTCGCCGCCGATCCGCCGCGGATGGTCGCAGGCGATGTCGTGGAGGTGCTGCCGCGGATCGTCGCGGACGTGCCCGCGGGTGCGCCGGTGGTCGTGTTCCACGCCGCCACGCGCCTGCACGTCGCGGAGGACCGGCGTGCTCGGTTCGATGAGGCGATCGCGGCCGTGGGACGGACGCACCGGCTGTTCCACCTGTCGCTGGAGGGGGCGCCGGAGTTCGACCTGCTCTGCTTCGCGGTGCGCCTGCGGTGCGGGGACGGGACCGAACGGCTGCTGGCGCTCGCCGACGGCCACGTCGAGTGGATCGCCGGACCGGAGGACGGGCCCGTGTGGGAGGACGACTGAGCGATGCGGCCGCCGGGCGGCCGGAATGAGTACGGGTGTCAGGCGATGGAGAACGCGGCCCAGACGGCCTTGCCGCCGCCCAGCAGGGGAGTCCAGCCCCAGGCCCTGCTGATGGCGTCGATGATGTGCAGGCCGCGCCCGGTCTCGGCGACGAAGTCGGGCTCCCGCATGCTCGGGGCCCGGTCCGCCGGGTCGGTGACCATGCACACCAGGTGGCAGCGGTACCGGACGAGGACGAGCCGGAGGGCCTCCTCGGCGTCGACTCCGCAGCGCAGGCCGTGACGGATCGCGTTGGTCACGAGCTCGGACACGACCACGGACGCGTCGTCGTAGAACCGGGCCAGACTCCACTCCGCCAGTGTCGTCTTCGTGACATGCCGCGCGATCTTCGGCGACTCGGCCTCCGCGGGCAGATTCCGGGCGGCCACCCAGGGGCGGTCGGGGACCTGGTGCGGAGCGTTGTCGAGACGCGTCAGCCAGTCATCCCACCCTCGGTGCGCGAGGGGGATACCGGTGGTCTCGCGTAGCGGAGACTTGGTCATTGGCGAACCCTGGGGGAAGTCGTGTTCGTCGCGAGGCGCCCGGTGCGCCGCTTCCGCTATCTTGCTCCTCAAGTCGTGCATATGCAAGCACGCTTGCACACTCAGATGCACGTGCATCTGAGTGTGCAAGCGGGTGGGGGAGCGGCGTCCGGCCGGCGCCATCAGGTGCGACCGGGCATTCTCGAGAGCGGCCAGGAGGGGCGAGGATGTATCAGGCCTACAACGGAATGTCGGCGTCGCTGCTGCGGGAGGTCAGCTGGCTCAAGAGCCGGGCCAGCAACCCGAGCGGCAACTGTGTCGAGCTGGCGGAGCTGCCCGACGGCGCCATCGCCGTACGGAACTCCCGGTTCCCGGACGGACCGGCGCTGCTCTACACGCGCGCCGAGATCGACGCGTTCATCAAGGGAGCGAAGGACGGGGAGTTCGACCACATGGTCCTCTGAGGGAACTCATGTCCCGTTAGCTGACTACTTTGCAATCGGCGGCCCCGGTGGGACACTGGGCGGATTCCGGTGTCCTGAGGGGAGCGCATGATCGGTTCTGCGCCTGATGGCGAGAAGGCCGTGAGCAGCATGTTCGGTCATC
>NZ_JBFAUT010000014.1:0-159845 GCF_040679475.1 Actinoallomurus sp. NPDC052274 | reverse complement strand
AGCCGGTGGACGACCTGCCGCATCTGGCCGACCAGGAGTACACCCTGGTCACCCGCAGCGCGCCCCGGCTCGTCGCGGCGGTCCTGACCGCCCTGCAGGAACGCTTCCCAGCCATGGCGAACTACAGCGAACGACAGCGCCAGCACACCGCAGAGGACATCGCCCATATCGCCGAGTTCCTCGGTGTGGCCCTCTACCTGGACGACTCCGCACTGTTCACCCGTTTCATCTCCTGGACCGGCGACATCCTCACCGCACGCGGCGTCCCCGCGCATTCGGTCGCCCTGGGTCTGGAACTGCTGGCCGAACAGCTCAAGGACTTCCCCCGCGCCGTCGCCCTGCTCCGCGAGGGCCGCGCCGCCGTCCCGGCTCCCCGCTGACGAGGCGCGGGACGCGGAAATCCCACGGAATCCAACACGGCGATTCGGTCGATTCCCACAAGCTCGCCAGCTTATTGACGGAATTGACCATTTCGTTTTACTAACGTCAGATGCGACGTAATTCGCTCGGCCGTCTCGCCGCCGCCATCGCCGGACTGGTCCTGCTCTGTGTCGTTCCCGGCGTGCGCGCGGCACCGGCGGCCGCCGCGTCCCAGGTGTGCTTCCTGTCCTGCGACACCCTCGACCCGTCGCGGGCCGGGCAGGAGACGTTCCCGGTGCCGCAGAAGAACCTCAACGGCCGCAAGCTGGTGCTGCACGTGTCGGACGCCGACGGCATGGCCTGGGGAAGCATCGACGACGGCACCACCGGCGACGCCGTGTGGCTCGACCGGTCCTGGGACGGTGGACAGACGTGGGAGGGCCTGCTCGGAAAGGCGAGCATCCCCAGCACGTGGACCGGCACGCGCACGCTCATGTACAACATCTCCGACCCGCGCGGCCACCGTCGCGGCCTCATCCGGGCCTGCGGTGACGCCGACGCGGTCGCGTGCACGGACTGGGTCTACCCGACGGTCTGCGACGTCCGCTGCGACCGCACCGACGCGGGCCAGGCGAACGGCGACAGCCGGCCCGTCCCGGCGACCACCCTCTCCGGCCGGGTGATCCGGTTGCACGTCGATCAGAACGGGATGGCCTGGGCGAGCATCGAGGCGGGGGCCCCGGGCGACGAGGTGTGGCTCGACCGCTCGTGGGACGGCGGCGCCACCTGGCCCGACGGCTCCTCGCTCGGCCGCCTCTCGGTCGCGAGCGGCGCGACCGGCACCCGTACCACGATGTTCGCCACCCGAGACCCGCGCGGCCGGCTCTACGGCGGAGCCGTCCGCGCCTGTGGCCGGGCGGTGTCCGGACAGAACGGCAGCTGCACGGCATGGGCCCGGCCCGCGCCGTCCCGCGCCCCGGCGGCCGCGGACGCCCTGATGTACTCCTACGACCCCTACACCGGCTGGTGGCCGAGCAGTTGGTGGAACTCCGCGGCGACGCTCACCACGCTCATCGACCACGGCGACCACCAGTACGACTGGGTCATCGCCCGCACGTTCGACCAGAACAAGGGGGCGTTCTCGGCCGGGCAGCGCGGCACCGACCCGATCGAGGGCGACTTCATCAGCCGCGCCATCGACGACAGCGCCTGGTGGGGACTCGCGTGGGTGGCGGCGTACGACCACACGGGCGACCAGCGTTACCTCGCCATGGCCACGACGATCGCGAACTACGTGAACCAGTACTGGGATCCGGGCACGTGCGGCGGCGGGGTCTGGTGGGACCGGGAACGCACGTACAAGAACGCGGTGACGAGCGGCCTCTACCTGCGGCTCGCCGCGTCGATCCACCGCCGCACGCCCGGCGACACCGTCTGGCTGCAGCGGACCCGTACGGCGGCGACCTGGTATCTGAACAGCGGCCTGATCAACTCCGCGAACCTCGTCAACGACGGCCTCACCCAGGACTGCCGCAACAACGGCCAGACGGTCTGGACCTACAACCAGGGCCTCGCCATCGGCGGCCTGGTCGAGGCCTGGCGCGCCACCGGCGACGCCGCACTGCTCGCGGCCGCGCGGCGACTCGCGGACGCGGCCATGACGGGTCTCACGCAGAACGGGATCCTGGCCGAATCGTGCGACGTCGGCCAGAGCACCTGCGACGACAACCAGAAGCAGTTCAAAGGGATCTTCAGTCGATACTTCGCCGATCTGGCGGCGGCGACCGGAGCCTCCGCCTACCAGTCGTTCGCCCAGCGGCAGGCGGACTCGATCTGGACCGCCGACCGCGACCCGCTCAACCGGATCGGCCAGCGCTGGGCGGGCGGCAGTCCCAATCCGTCCGACTGGCGCACCCAGGCCAGCGGCCTGGGCGCCCTCACCGGGCCGCCCCGCACCGGCCCCTGAGCCGGTTCGCCGGCGGTGTGGCGTGGCGGCCGGTGGCCGCCACGCCCCACGCGCGGTGTCCTCTCCGGAATCAGGTGGCGGCGCAGGTCGGGGTCGGGGCGGGGTTGGAACCGGAGTAGGTCGCCTGGAACCCGAACGACGTCGAGGCGCTGGGGTTCAGGGCGCCGTTGAAGGAGGCGTTGGTCGCCGTGACGGCGGCGCCGGACTGGGTGACCGTGGCGCTCCAGCCGTTGCTGACGGACTGGTTCCCGCCGAAGGACCAGGTGACCTTCCAGCCTCGCGTCGCCGCGGTGCCGGAGTTCTTCACGGTCACGGTGGCGGTGAAGCCGTTGCCCCAGTCGTTGTCCACGTGGTAGGTCGCGGTGCAGGCCGAGGTGCCGCCGCCCCCACCGCCGCCTCCGCCTCCGCCGCCGCCCGAACCGCCGCCGACCGGGTCGAAGGCGGTGGACTTGACCGAGGACAGGTAGGCGTCCTTCGTGGTGTTGACGGTCGTCCAGTCGTCGTTCAGGATCCCGCCGGTGTCCCCGGAGTTCGGGTTCAGGCACCAGAAGGTCCACTGGAATGAGTCGGTGCCGGTGCCCATGTATTTCACCAGGGCGGCGAGCCACTGCTGGTCGATGGTGGACTGCAGCGTGGTGCCGAACTCACCGACCCAGACCGGCGCGACGTTCTGTTTGAACAGGTAGCCCCAGAACCTGTCCCACACGCCGGGCAGGTTGTTGGGGAAGTCGGAGGCGTGGAACCAGGTCTGGTCGGACACGCTCGTGGCGTAGTCGTGCGCGGAGTAGACCAGGCGGTTCGCCACCGAGAGGCGGACCGGGTAGGTGCCGGCGCCTTCGAGGTTGCCGCCCCACCAGCCGGAGTCGCCGTTGTAGGTCTGCACGCCCTCGACGAAGATGAGGAGGTTGGGGTTGACCGAGAGCACCGCGTCGCCGCCGCGCTCGGCGGCCAGCCGCCAGTCGGTCGAGGTGTCTCCGCAGCCCCAGCAGGCCGGATCGTGCGGCTCGTTGTGCAGGTCGATGCCGACGACGGCGGGGTTGTTCGCGTAACGGCTCGCGATGGCCTTCAGGTTCGCGATCCAGGTCGACTCGGGGACGCTGGAGGTGTACCAGAGCGCGGACTGGCCGGAGGAGTCGGGGCGGTGCCGGTCCAGGATGACCCGCAGGCCGATGGACCCGGCGTAGTCGACGATGTGGTCCATGACCTGAAGCGAGTTCAGGCCCTGCAGGTCGGCGTTCTTGCCGCTCGAGAAGTCGATGCTGTTGGGCACCGTGCCCGGCTTGAAGATGTCGTCGGAGTACGGCAGGCGCAGCGTGTTGTAGCGCAGCGACTTGATCTGGTTGAGCAGGTCCTTGTAGTCCCTGCTCCACAGCCCGTGCACCACGTAGTTCGCCGTCTCGAAGCCGAACCAGTTGATGCCCGCGATGCGTACCGGATCGCCGTTCGAATCGAGGATCCGCCGGCCGCTGGTGTGCCAGTAACCGGTGCCCGCGGCGCGTGCCTTCGGAGCGAGGGAGACGCCGCCGGTGAGCGCGGCGAGGAGGGCGAGGAGTAGGACGACCAGCGGGATGGATCTGGCTTTCAGGCGTGCTCCATGGGCGAGCATGACACCACCTAACGTCGTTCACTTCGTGCGGTTCAGACCCGACGCCCCCGATCTCCCGGATTATGGGAGCGCTCCCAAAGCTCCGTCGAGGCGACCCTCCACGACGGTGCGGCGGAGGCCCGCGCCGCGATGTCCGCGCCGGCGCCCCCGGGCCGCGAACCGCCGGGGGTGACCTGCGGCCCGACGCGAGCACGCGCCGCGCCGTCGCCCGCCTCCGCCGGGCCGCGGTGCGGGCGGCGCACGCCCGTGAGCATGAAAGTTTCGCCCCACGCCGTCAGTCCCACGCCGTCAGTCCCACGCCGTCAGCCGCGCGCTGTCAGCCGCGCGGCGTTGGTCACGCGCCGACTGGTCACGCGTGGTCGGCCACGTGCCGGTCGGTCGCGCGCCGTCGGCTCCGCGGCCGGCGCCGATCCGCTCGGGCGATCGGTCACCGCCCAAGGGGCGGCCGGCCCCGCTTCGTGGCGAGACGGCGCAACGCGCTCGCGTACGCCCGCGCGTACGCGCGCTGCAGCAACGGGGCGGCCGGCCCCGCCAGGCGCGTCATCCAGCGGGCGGGCCTGCTGAAGGCGGTGACCGTGAACCATACGGCGTCATCGTCGTCGCGTTCGAGGACGAAGCTCTCCTCGCCGCATTCCGGGTGCCCGGGCAGGGTCCCGTACCCGAAACCGGCGCGGCGCTCGCCGTCCTCCGCCCAGACGACGAGGCACGGCGCGACCAGCCGCAGCGGCCCGATCCCGAGGGAGATGCGGACCTGGACGCCGGACCGGGCGCGGGGGGCGGCGCCGCCGACGCGCGCGCCCGTCGCCCGGTGCATCCGCCACTCCAGGAGGTCGTCCGTCGCCGCCCGCATGACCTCCGGTCCGTGGCCGATGAGGGCCCGGTGACGCAGGTGGTGGTAGCCGGGCGGCAGCGGGCCGCGCCACGTGGCGCCCACCTCGGCGTAGGTCGGTTCGGCGGGGTCATCCTGCGGCATGGGAGCCTCCGATCGCCGAGTCCGGTCCGGCCGGCCGCAGGCGCCGCCAGGCGAGGACACCGCAGAACGCGAATCCGAACGCGTTGAGGGCGCCGTGGGTCGCGGCCATCCAGGCGATCGGCAGGTGCGGCAGGCCGGTGGCCTCGCCCAGGGCCCAGTCCAGTGCGAGCAGCATCGTCACGGCCAGCACGGAGGCCGACAGCGCCAGCAGCCCGCGAGCGACCGGATCCGTCTCCGCCCCGCGTACGTCCCGCCAGGTGAGCCAGCCGACCAGCCACATCCCGGCGGTCAGGATCGCGGCCCCGGCCAACTGGACCCAGTCACCCACGAAGAATCCGACGAACACCACCGCGGTCCCGCCCGGGACGGTGAGCGCCGCCGCCCGCGCGGGTGCGCTGTCGCCTTCCGCCCGGCAGACCAGCCCGGCGATCAACGCCGCCGCGAAGCCCGCGAAGTGGAAGTGCGCCTCGGTGAGCCGGAGCGTCTCCAGCCGGAAGCCGAACAGCCGGAACCCGGAACGCTCCGCGACCATGGCCGTGCCCGCGACCGCGGGCGTGACGAGGGCGGTCAGGAAGGCCAGTTCACGCGGGAGCGGCGAGCGGCCCGGCGGCGGGCCGGAGCCGGCCGCCGGCGGAACGGACCGAGCGGCCGTCCGGCGACGGACGATCCGCCAGGGTGCCTGCAGGGCGAGCGCGGCGGTGAACAGGGCGTACGCGCCGGCGAGGACGCCGGCGGTCGCGCCGCGCGGCAGCCATAAGGCGATCGAGCCCAGTGCGGCGCCCGCCGGCCACAGTCTGCGGAGTCGGGTCAACCCCGGCCCGTCCATCAGGGTCAGTCCCATCGGAACGACGACGAGCATCCCCACCGTGATCACGATGTCGACGAGCGCGATCATGTCGATCGACCCCACATTTGAACGTGTTCAACGTCGCGCCCAGCCTACACCCCGAATCCGCTGGATCGACGGGCTCCCTCCGCCGGGTCCCCAGGCGTTTCGCATAATTGGATCTTGGGAACGTGCTGACAGATCGGGGTGGGCGAGTGATCCGGGTCCTCATCGCGGAGGACATGCGCCTGCTCCGCGAGGCGCTGGTCGAGCTGCTCCGCTATGAAACCGACATCGAGGTGGTCGCGCAGGTCGCGGTGGGCAGCGAGATCGTGCCGGCCGCCGAGCGGGAGCGGCCCGACGTCGCGGTGATCGACATCGACCTGCCCGAGCTGGACGGCGTCACGGCCGCCGAGCGACTGCGTGAGCGGCTGCCCGGCTGCCAGGTGCTGATCCTCACCGCGCTGAGCAAGCCGGGTGTGCTGCGCCGGGCGCTGAGCGCGCAGGTGGCCGGGCTGCTCGCCAAGGACACCCGGCCCGCGGAGCTCGTCACCGCGATCCGTACGATCTTCGCGGGCGGCCGCGTGGTCGATCCGGCCCTGGCGCTGTCGACGATGCAGGCTCCGGAGAGCCCGCTCACCCAGCGGGAGACCGAGGTGCTGCGGCTGTCGGCCACGGGCGCCCAGCCGCTGGAGATCGCCGAGCGGCTCTTCCTGACGTACGGGACGGTCCGTAACTACCTGACGTCAGCGGCGACCAAGCTGGGCGCCCGCAACCGGATCGACGCGATCCGGATCGCCACCGAGGCCGATTGGATCTGAGCCCAGCTCGGCCACGACCTCGAACCCGCCACCCGGACGGTGTCCCGCGCTCAGCCGCCCCCCGGTGCGCTCGGCCAGACCGGCCAGCCCAGAGCCGCCCGGCGACCGCGCCGGGCCCGCGCCGTCGTTGCGGACCCGCAGCCGTACGGCGCGGTCCGTGCCGGTGACGGAGATGGCGCAGGTACGCGCCTTGCTGTGCCGGAGGATGTTGGTGACGCTCTCGCGAAGGACGGTGGCCAGCGCGGTGTCGAGATCGGCCGGGAGCGGGCCGACGTCGACGTTGGTCTCGACCGCGACGCCGGCCGCGGCCAGCACTTCCAGCGACGCCTCGATCTCGGCGCGCAGTGACAGCCGGATCCGGCCACCGGTGATCGAGCCGAGCTCCACCTGCGCGCGCTCGGCAAGGGCACAGAGGGCGCCCGACTCGGCGGCGGCGCGCTCGGGGTCGTGGTCCAGCAGCCGCAGCACCAACTCGCCGCGGAGCACCACCGCCGACAGGCTGAACCCGAGCACGTCATGCAGGTCCCGGGCGATCCGGGAGCGCTCCGCGGCGATCGCCGTCTGCGCCAGCTCGTGTCGGGTTCGGTCCAGCAGCACGACCAGGTCGGCCAGCCGGGTCAGACAGTAGACCAGCCACGCCAGGATCACGTGCGAGATCAGCTCTTCCGGCATGGCCGTCCACGGAGACACCGGCGGGTAGGGGAGCAGCGCCGCGAAATGCCCGGCGAGCAGCAGACCGACGACCGCCCAGGATCGCGGCGGCCGCCAATGGGCGAGCACCGCGCCGCTGAGGAACCCCCAGACGGTGGCGAACCCGTACAGCACCGGCACGAAGTAGCTTCCGGGCAGCGCCGCGGGCACGAGCAGCAGTCCGAGGAGCAGCAGCCGGGCCCGGGTCGGCCGCCGCATCAGCGTCATCTGCAGGACGACCATCCCGGACAGCAGGGGAAGGCCGAGGATGAGCAGGGAGGGATGGCCGATGTCCGGAGTCAGGCTGATGAACGCGAGTACTTTGACGCTCTGGAGGAGCAGGATCGCCAGGAGCATGGCACGGGCGAGCCGCGGCGACTCGATGACCGCGGCCGGCGGCGTGGCGCTTCGGTACTCGCTCGCGGTGGCCCTGATGCCGGCCATCGTGCGACCGGCGGTATCGATCGCGGCCTGAACCTCGGCCCGGGCGGCGTCCGGAGCGACACGGCGGGCCCGCGCCAGGCGGTCCGCGATGGTCCGGAGGCTGTCGCCCACGACCTGGCGCAGTTCGCCGTCCAGCCGCAGGCGTTCCCGGAGCGCGGCGAGCCGGGACAGCTCACTGCGCGCCAGGTGCACGTCGCGCACCATGCCCACGAGCCCGTACAGGCCGAAGAAGATCAACGCGTCGGTGCCGGTCGCGGTGATCTGCCAGAGCACGAACTTGGCGTTGTCGCCCTGTACCAGGCCGCCCACGCCCGCACCGGCCATGATCAGGCCTAGCAGAGGCCAGGCCGCCCGGCCCGGAAGCAGGCACAGCACCGCGACGGCCACCGGCCAGGGCAACCAGGCCCACTGCGCGCCGAGCAGGAGGAACGGCAGGGCGTAGAGCACGCTCACCGCCGCGAGCAGCAGATATCGGACGCCGGGCCGCTGGTACCGCCGCGCGAGGACCACGACCAGCGCCGGGTACGGGGCCATGGTGACCAGAAGGTGCGGCCAGCCGAAACCGTTGGACCACCCGTTCATCAGCCGGATGAGGAACAGCAGGCCCAGCGTCGCCCACATCATGGCCTGGGCGAGCCTGGGCGGAAGGTCCTCGGAGTCAGCGACCACGTCGGCCCCGGCCCTCCCCCGCACCGGTCAAGGGTCCCAAAACATGACGATCTTCGCTACTCGGAAATGTCGCGGGTACCGGGCGTCTTCCCACCGTCGCCGCCGTGTGTGAGAGTGACCGCGGCAGACCACCTCGAACACGAGCGCATCAGCAGCGCGACGGACGCGATCGCCCTGATCGCCTCGGCGCACGGGGATGGGGGAGACGTGCGGGACGACGTGGACGCGCGCACCACGGGCCCGGTCGCGGTGGACGGCGGGTGGCGTGCGGTGGGCGAACGCCTGCGCGTCCTGCGGCGCATGCCCGAACTGGACGGTCTGCCCCGGCGGCGGCTCCGCGAGCTCGAGCCGGAGCTGCGGCTCGTGGAGGTCGGCGCCGGAGACGTCGTATGCGAGGAGGCCGGTCCGGCCGACCGGCTCGTGGCGGTGGCCTCCGGCGAGCTCGACGGGCCGGTGACGACGGTCGACGGCCGTTACGGGCGTACGGTCCGCGCGCTCACCCCGGCGCGGCTGTGGACGCTTCCCGCCGACACCGCGCGAGGCGCGCTGCGGGCCACGGCGGAGACCGGCACGGCGGGGCTGCGCCTCGACGTGCGCGGGATCGGCCGGCACCTCGGCGGCCGGCGGACGCTGCGGGACATCTCGCTGACCATCGAGCCGGGCGAACTCGTCGCGATCGTCGGCGCCAGCGGCAGCGGGAAGACCACCCTGCTGGACGCCGTCTCGGGCGTGCGCCCGCCGACGACCGGCGAGGTGCGCCTCGACGGCCACCGCGGTGACCGGCCGGGTGCTCAGCTACGGGATGTCGAACCGGTGGGCGTTCGAGCCGCTGGGCCACGGCCTGGGCGTGGCGCGGCTGTGGGCCCACGGGCGGTCGCCGCTCGGGCCGCCGCTCCTGGCGTCGTACGGCGCGACCTTCTCCCGCCCGGTCGCCGTGGACTGGGCGATCCTCACCGGGTTCACCGCCCTCTTCCTCGCGCTGGCCTGCGTCGTGCTGGCGCGCGGGACTGCGTACGGCCGGCGGTAGCCTCCCTCGAAACCCTGTCGCCGCCGGAGGCGGTCAGCAGCGCTCCCGTGCCTTCAGCCCCCGATGCGACGGGTGACGGTCGCGGTAGGTCTGCTCCGCGAACCGCACGAACCGCTCGACGTCGGCGAGGTTGGACGCCAGCCCGATCGACACGCGGACGGCCCCGCCGCTCGGCAGGCCCAGCGCCCGGAGGTGGTCGTCCAGCGTGTCGACCCTTCGACCGGCGGACCTCACGAGGGCGTCCCGGTCGATGACGAACGCGGCCTCGCCCGCACCGGGGTTGCAGAAGCAGCCGGTCCGCAGGGAGATGCCGAGCGCGGCGCTGTCGCGTTCGACGACGCGTTCGTCGACGATCCGGCCGTCCGGGTCACGGAAGTTGAACGCGACCGTCCCGCCGCGCCGGACGGTGTCGCGGGGGCCGTAGACCTCGACCATCGGCCGGCCGTTCGTGTGCCGCAGCCCGTGGAGGCGGTCGAGCAGCCGGCCGGTGAGGCACCTGACGCGCCGGTGGATCGTGTCGACGCCGATGCCCTCCACCCAGTCGATGCCGACCGCCACGTCCGGGATCGCGAGGAAGTTGAGCGTGCCGTCCTCGAACGCCGTCTCGTCGTCGGCGAGGGCGTGCCAGTCGCCCTGGGCGCTGACCGCCTGGATCGTGCCGCCGGCGAACCAGGGTCGCCGCAGCCGCCCGAGCGCCTCGCGGCGGGCGATCAGGCACCCGACCCCGGTCGGGTAGCCGAACACCTTGTACCAGCTCACCGTGACGAAGTCGGGATGCGTGACGCCGAGGTCGAGCCGGTTGGTGGGCACGTACGCGGCCGCGTCGAGCAGCACGTCGTAGCCGTTCTCACGCGCGAGGTCGATCCACTCCAGGGGATGCTGCACGCCCGTGAAGTTGCTCTGTGCCGGGAACGCGAAGAGTCCGCCGCGGCCTTTCCCGAGTGCCGCGCGGACGTCGCCCGTTTCGGTCCGCAGGTCGGGGCCCCGCATCGGCACGTATTCGGTTCCAGCACCGCGTTCGCGGGCGAACTCCCGAATTCCGTTCACCGAATTGTGGTTATCGAGGGTGAGGACGTAACGACTTTCCCGGTCGAATCGGTAGGATTCGCCTATCAGTCGACACGCGCCGCTCGCATTCGGCGTGAAGATCACGGCGTACTCGTCGGCGGACGCGTTGAAGTGGGCGAGGATCCGCGCTCGGGTGCGCTCGATCAGCTCGGTGGCGCTCGCCGAGGTCGGGTTCGCCGAATGTGGATTGCCGAAGCAGTTCCCGCGCATCCGGGCCGCGTGCGCGGAGATCTGGCCGTCCGCCGGCAGGCCCGCCCCGCCGTAGTCCAGGTAGAGGTGGCCGCCCGCGTCGAGGTACGCGTAGTCCGTGGCGCGTAGCTCGTCCAGCCGCCGCGTCAGCGGATAATCCGGATAACGTGCGAGAAAATCGCCATCGATATTGTCGTCGCTGATCTGCTCGGTCTTGAGCTCGGTCATGGCCGCACGCTCCAAGAGATCATGACAGTCCATATCACCAGATCTGTCGCATATCGCCGCATTCAACCGCGATTGCCGGTAAACGACAAGTGCATTGCAGGCCGTATTACCGCCGGTCAGTCGCGGACCGGTCCGAGCGGCCCCCCGGCCGCCGCTCGCCGCGGAGGCGTTTCGGTGCCCGCATCCGGGGCAGGGGGCTCGGGGTAAGCGGTCGCGAGCGGCTCCCGAGGGGCCGGCCATGAACGAGCCCGAAACCTTGATCAGCGTCCTCCAAGAGGACCACAATGACCTACGGCAACTGCTGACCGAGCTCGGCTATCTGATCGAGTTCGAACGCCTGCGGCGTTCGGTGACCCAGTTGCTGATCGCCGAGATGGTCCGGCACGCGGTCGCCGAAGAGACCTACATGTACCCGGTGGCCCGCACCCGTCTGCCCCAGGGGACGCGGATCGTCGAGCGCGAGAACGCCGGGCACGCGGAGCTCGAACGCGTCCTGAGGAGGATGGACCTACCCGACCTGACCAGTGCCGAGTTCTCCACCCTCCTGGTGGAGCTGAACGCCGAGGCCGGTCCGCACGCGCGTGCCGAGGAGCGCCAACTGTTCCCGATGCTGGCCGAGTACCTGACGCCGGAGGAACTCGTCGCGGTCGGGAAGAAGGCGGCGGAGGCCAAGGAGAAGGCGTCGCTCCGGCAGTACCTCGCGGACCCGGACTGCTCCCTGCGGGGCAGGCTCGTCACCTCCGGGACGACCATGGTCGAACGGGTCCGCGTGTATCTGCGCGGCGGCGCCTACCCGCTCTGACCGGTCAGCGCGCGCTGGGGGTGTTCGCGGAGGGCAGGTCCTCGGGCAACAGGAGGCGCAGGTCCGCCACGCCGGGCGACCGCATCCCGCCGAGCCGCCTCGCCTGATAGGTGATCATCGTCTCCAGCATCTGCCGGACGAGGCGCGCGTTGCCGAAGGTCCGGTCCCGCGGCAGGGCGTCGAGGTACTCGCGCACCGCGGCGAGGGTCTCGGGAGCGCATTCGTAGCCCGCGGTCACGGCCTGGTTCCGCGTGATGGCGACGAGCTCGTCGGTGCTGTAGTCCTCGAACTCCACCTGCCGCGAGAACCGGGAGGCGAGGCCGGGGTTGGAGTTCAAGAAGCGCCGCATCTCGTCGGTGTAGCCGGCGACGATGACCACGATCTCGTCGCGGTGGTCCTCCATCAGCTTCAGCAGGGTCTCGACCGCCTCACGGCCGAAGTCGTTGGACGCCCCCTCGGGGGTCAGGGTGTACGCCTCGTCGATGAACAGCACACCGCCCAGCGCGCGCTGGAACACCTCCCTGGTGAGCTGCGCCGTGTGGCCCACGTAGCGGCCCACGAGGTCGGCGCGCGCCACCTCCACGAGCTGGCCGCGCGGCAGCACGCCCAGGCTGTGCAGCAGTTCGGCGTAGAGCCGGGCAACGGTGGTCTTGCCGGTGCCGGGCGATCCGGTGAAGACGAGATGCCGGCTGAGCCGGGGCACGGGCAGTCCGGCGGCCTCCCGCTGCCGGGCCGTCGCGAGGAGGTCGACGATGTCCTTGACCTCGCGTTTCACGCCGGCCAGGCCGATCATGTCCGACAACCGGGCCAGCAGCGTCTCGCGCTCCGCGCCCACCGCGCCGTCCGTGGCCGCGGCGTCGCTGACGTCCTCCGGCAGCAACAGGCTGAGGTCGCCCTCGGCCGGGTCGGTCATGGACGCGAGCCGGAACGCCTGCCGCTCGATCATCTCCTCGAAGACCAGGCGCGCCGTACGGCCGTTGCCGAAGGTGGCGTCCCGCGGCATCCGCTCGTAGTGCGCGGCGAGCGCCTGACGGGTGGTCGGGTCCAGCTCGTAGCGGTGGCTCTCGCAGATCTTCTCGGTGATCGTGACGAGCTCGTCGACCGAGTAGTTGGTGAACTCCACGGTCCGGCTGAACCGCGAGGCCATGCCCGGGTTGGCGGACAGGAAGGTCTGCATCTCGGCGGTGTATCCGGCCGCCACCACGACGACCTCGTCGCGGTGGTCCTCCATCAGCTTCACGAGGGTGTCGATGGCCTCGCGGCCGAAGTCGTGCGAGCCGCCCCTGCCCTCGGTGACCAGCGTGTACGCCTCGTCGATGAACAGGACGCCGCCGAGCGCCTCGTTGAACGCCTCCGTCGTCTTGATGGCGGTGGCGCCGACGTACTGCGCGACCAGGTCGGCGCGGGAGACCTCCACCAGGTGCCCGGAGGGCAGCAGGCCGAGGGAGGCGAGGATCCCGCCGTACAGCCGGGCGACCGTGGTCTTGCCGGTGCCGGGCGGGCCCGCGAAGATCAGGTGCCGGCTCATCGGAGGGGCCGGCATGCCGAGCCGGGCCCTGCGCTGCGAGAGCTGGTTCAGGTTGACGAGCGCGCGCACCTGGCGTTTCACGCCCTCCAGGCCGATGAGGGACTCCAGCTCCTCCAGCGGCCCGGCGGACGCGGGCGCGCGGGTGTCCCTGCCGTCCGGCGCGCCGCCGGCCTCCGCGGCGGCCTCGTCGCCCCAGGAGTCGGGGACGGCGTTCCCGGAGCTGTCCAGGTCGCGCACTGTCAGCCGGCCGCCGGGGCGGGACTGCCGCAGCCCGGCGCCGCGGTTGTCGCGGACGGCACAGCCGGTGACGGTGACGGCCTCGGCGGTGTCGACCCGGACGCCGTCACCGACGCTCCCGGTGATCTCGCAGTCGCCGAACGTGCCCCGCGCGCCGGCCATGAGGAGCACGCCGTGGGCGCCGGAGTCGCCGATCCGCGCGCGGGTGAGGCTCAGGTCACCGCCCTCGCGTACGACCACGCCGGAGGCGTCGCTCCCGGAGACCGCGCAGTCCTGGATCGTGGCCATCCCGCCGGAGTCGACGGCGATCCCCGCGTCGCCGGGGGAGCGGAGGTCGCAGTCGCGGAAGGAGACGTTGGCCCCGCTCGCGACGCGCACGGCGGCGCCGCCGGCCCGCTCGACGACGCAGTGCTCCAGCCGTCCGCGCCCGTCCTCGGTGATCTCGACGCCGGTCCCGCCGGCCGAGGTGATCGTCGCGTTGCGAAGGAGCGGATTGGCGCCGGACCGGATGGCGATCGCGGTGCCGGCGGCGTCCACGACCTCCAGCCGGTCGAACTCCGCGACGGAGTCGTCCGCCAGCAGCACGGACGCGGACGCGTCGGCGCACTCGCGCACCGTCGCGTCGATCAGCGTCGGCGAGCTGGACCCCACGACGCTGATCGCGGGCGCGGCCGACCCGGCGAACTCGCAGTTCTCGAACGTGCCGCGCGAGCGTTCGGTGACGGACAGCCCGCTGTCCTTCGTACGGGCCGTCCGGCAGCGTCGCAGCAGCGGATCCGCGCCCCCGGCCAGCACGATGCCGGAACCGGCGGTGATGTCGGTGACCGAGACCTCCTCCAGCGCCGGGCGCGACCCGCTGGTCACGTACACGCCGGTCGCGCAGTCGCGAACGCTCGTCCGCACGATCCGGGTGGCGCTGTCGCCCTCGAGGGCGATGGCCGGCTTGGAGGTCGTGGAGATCTCGCAGTCCTCGATCACGCCCTGGGCCTCGCCGTTGGCGAGCACGCCGTTGCCGCGGGCGTCCCGCAGCCGGCAGCCCCGGATCGTCGACCGGGACTTCTCACCCAGCACGACGGCGGAGGTGCCGAGGTTCTCGATGAGACAGTCCTCGATGACGCTGGCCGCGTCCGCGGTGTCGACGATGCCCGCGCCCTCGGCGTTGGTGATCCGGCACCCGCGCATCGCGAGCGAACCGGACCCACGGGCCAGCACGGCCGTCCAGCCGGAACCGGCCACGGTGCAGCCCTCCATCGCGACCTGCCCGCGCGCGGCGTCGACGACCGGCACGTCGTCACCGCCACCGCGCAGCGTGAGGTCGGTGAGCATCACGGCGTCCGCCACGAGCATCACCGCGGTGCCGCTCCGCGGGCAGATCTCGACGCTGCCCCGGTCCCCGTCGGCCACGATCGTGACCCGGGTGCGGATGAAGAGGCTCTCGGGGTACCGGCCGGGCCGGATACGGATCACCGACCCGGTACGTGCCGCCGCCAGCGCCTCCTCGATTGTCCGGAAAGCGCCTGGCTCATCCGGGGAGACCGTGAGCAACTGCCGAGACACGCTGAACCCTCCTCGGGTCGGTGGGGGTGCCGACGAGACAACCATCATGCCGTTCGCGCGGGCCGCTTGACACCCTCGCCCGCAAGGCCTCTGACCAGCGGGGATACTTGTCCCGGGCGACAAGAGAACGACAAGATCGGATCTCTACGCTGAGCGCATGCGACGTGTCCCCCGGCGCCTGCGCGCCGTGGCGTCGGTGGCCGCCGCCATGGCCTCGCTTCTCGTCTCCGCCTTCCCCGGAGCCGCGGCGGCCACGGCGTACGAACGGCCCCCCGGCGCCGCCCCCGGCCCCGTCGGCCTGCCCGTCATCCCGTCGGCGCTCGCGTCCGGCCGGTCGTGCACCGGCGCGTCCCCGACCCCGGCCCACGCGCAGCCGTGGACGATGAGCGCGCTCGGAGTGGCCCGCGTCCGCGAGCTCAGCGACGGCGCCGGCGTCACCGTCGGCGTCGTTGACACCGGCGTCGCCGCGAACGTCCCCGCGCTGGCCGGCCGGGTCACCGCGGTGGCGGACGCCGGGCAGGACTGCGTCGGGCACGGCTCCTTCGCGGCCGGCCTGATCGCGGGGCGTGCCGAGGACGCCACCGGCGGCGGGATCGCGCCCGAGGCACGGATCCTCGCCGTCCGCGGCACCGGCAAGAACGGCGTCGCCTCGCCGGGCACGGTCGCGGCGGGCATCCGCGCCGCCGTCGACCGCGGCGCCCGCGTCGTGTACGTCGGCGCGGCCCTGACCGAGGGCAGAGCGGAGCTGACGGCCGCGGTCGCCTACGCCACCCGCGAGGACGCCGTCGTGGTCGCGCCCGCCGCGCCGGACGCCGTGCCCACCACCGTCGGCGGGACGCCCTCGGCGCCGCCCGCGCGGCCCTACTTCCCCGCCTTCATCCCGCAGGTCGTCGCGGTCGAGGACTTCGGGCCGGACGGCTCGCGTCCGCAGGAGGCGCCGAACGTCTTCGCCGCCGACCTGGCCGCGCCCGGTGACGCCGTCGTGAGCATCGGCCCCAAGGGCGCCGGGAACTACATCGGGTCCGGCTCCTCGCTGGCCGCCGCGTTCGTCGCCGGTACGGCCGCCCTCGTGCGCGCGTACCAGCCCCGGCTGACGGCGGCCGAGGTGGCGAACCGGCTCGTCGCGTCCGCCTACCCCGCGACCAAGCCGGTCCTGGACCCGTACGCCGCCGTGGCGGCGGTGTCGTCCCCGGCGGCCGCACGGCCGACGCCGGCGGCCGCCATGCGGTTGCCGGCCCGGACCGCCTCACACGCCGCCCGCACCCGTGCGCTGGTCGTCGCCTCGGTCGGAGGCGGGCTCGTGGCCATCGTCGCGGGCGCGGCGGTGATCGTCCCGCTCGGCCGGGCCCGGGGCTGGCGGCCGGCCGGCGGTGACGCCTCGAAAGAACGACGGAAGGTGTCCACTCCGGCGTGACGACCCCTGCTCGGGGCGGTCTCCGGCGTCCTCCCCGGCGGTCCGGCATCCGAGCCGGAGCCCCGCGCCGGGAGGGCATCGGAGGGGTCACCTGACTCCGGCCGGTCAACAGCGGCAAGTCGGCGGCAAGGAGTCGCCAAGACCACGGCTGAATCGTTGAAGCTTCATTAACGGCCGAGGTCAAGTAGCGCCGTGGCCGGTCCGCAATGACGAATCGTGAGAATGGGGTCGCCTTCCATGACGCGCAGCCGAGTGCTGGACCGGCCGTCCGCGGCCGCCCAGAGAGTAGCCGTGCCGCGACGGCATGACGCCCCGCGTGTTCCGGCCCGGCCGCACGATCCGGCGCACGACGACGCCTTCTCCCGCGCGCTGTACGAGCGGCACGGCGCCGTGCTGCTCAACTTCGCCCTCCGGCTCTGCAACGGTGACCGGCACCGGGCCGAGGACATCGTCCAGGAGACGGCGGTACGGGCCTGGCAGCACCGCGAGATCCTCGACCCCACGACGGACCGGGTCCGCACCTGGCTGTTCACCGTCGCGCACCGGCTCGTGATCGACCACTACCGCGCCCGGCAGGCCCGGCCGAACGAGGTCGGCGACGGCGAGTCCGAAGAGCGCGCCGTGCCCGACCCGGCCGAGCGCGTCGTCACGCTCCGGGCGGTGCTCGAGGTCATGAACGAGCTCACCGAGCAGCAGCGCGAGATCCTCATCTACACCTACTACCTCGGCCACAGCGTGGAGCAGACGGCGGCCGCGCTCGGCCTCGCACCGGGGACCGTCAAGTCCCGCGCGCACTACGCCATGCGCGCGCTGCGGGCGTCCCTGCGCGACCGCGCCGTGATGGACTGAGCGGCGCCGCTCGGGTCTCCGAGCCCTCAGGCGGGCCATCGGTACCCGGCCCCGGATCGAGCGCCGTTCGTGCTCTCGCCCTCAGTCGAGCATGGCCGTCTGGACCTGTACGGCCTTGCGCCGGGCGATCCGGATCGCCCGGCCCGGCGGCAGGATGCGGCCCTTGATGTTGCCGAAGAGGTATCCCTCGTCCGGCGGGCAGGACATCAGCAGGGACGGCGTGTTGACCTCCTGCAGGCGGCGCATCATCATCTCGCCCATGCCGCGGCCGGCGCCCGCGGCGGAGCGGGCGACGACCATGTGCAGCCCGACCTCCCACCCGAGCGCGAGGTGGTCGACGATCGGGTCGAACGGGTGCTGCATGGGGCCCGCCCCGACCATGTCGTAGTCGTCGACCAGGATGAACAGCCGGGGCCCGTTCCACCAGTCGCACAGCTTCATCCGGGCCGGGGTGATGTCCGGTCCCGGCACCCGGGCCTTGATCGCCTGGCCCGCGCCGACGACCAGGTCGCGCAGCGCGTCGATGGAGACCGCGTGCCCGAGGCGGTACTCCTCGGGCACCACCTCGACCAGCTCACGGCGGTAGTCCACCACCATGATGCGCGCCTCCGCGGGCGTGTACCGCTCGGTCACGGCCCGCGCGACCAGGCGCAGCAGGTTCGTCTTGCCGCTCTCGGTGTCGCCGACGACCACCATGTGCGGGGTCTCGGCGAAGTCGTGCACCACGGGGGAGAGCCGCTCCTCCTCCAGGCCGATCGCCACCCGGAAGTCGCCCTCGGGCGCCGGCAGCTCCCGCACGCTGAGCTGGGCCGGCAGCATCCGCACCGGAGGCGCGGGCGGGCCGGCCCAGCTCTCGCGCACGGCGGCGACCAGGCTGGCGATGCCGTCGGCGAGGTCGTCGGCGCCCTCCACCGAGTCGATGCGCGGCAGCGCCGTGAGGTAGTGCAGCCTGCTGTCGCGGGTGATGCCGCGTCCGGGGGCGCGCGGCACGCTCGCCGCGCGACGGGTGTCGACCTCCGAGTCCATCGGGTCGCCCATCCGCAGCTCCAGGTGGGTGGCCGCCTGGTCGCGCACGGCCGCCGTGAGCTCCACCCACCGCGCGGTGGTGACGATCAGGTGGATGCCGAAGCTGAGGCCGCGCGCCGCGATCGCGCTGAACGTCTGGATGTACCGGTCGAAGTCCTGGCGCACCGTCGACCAGCCGTCCACGACGAGGAAGACGTCCCCGTGCGGCTGGTCGGCGAACTCCCCGGCCGCGCGGCGGCGCCGGTACGTCGCCATGGAGTCGATGCCGCCCCGGAGAAAGAACTGCTCGCGGTCGGCGAGCAGCGCGGTGACCTCCGCGACGGTGCGGCTGACGCGCTCGTGGTCCAGGCGGGTGGCGACCCCGGCGACGTGCGGCAGGCCGGCGAGGCCGGCGAGCGTGCCACCGCCGAAGTCGAGGCAGTAGAACTGCACCTCGCGCGGCGTGTGGGTGAGCGCGAGCGCGGTGATCAGCGTGCGGACGAGCGTGCTCTTGCCGCTCTGCGGGCCGCCGGCGATGGCGACGTGCCCGCCGGCCCCGGACAGGTCGACGACCAGCAGGTCGCGGATCTGCTCGAAGGGCCGGTCGACGATGCCGACCGGCACCGTGAGCCCGCCGCGCCGCTCCCAGTCGGCGGTCGTCAGGCCGAACGCGTCGTCGGGCGCGAGCGGCGGGAGGATCTGGTCGAGGGTGGGCGGCAGGTCGAGCGGCGGCAGCCACACCTGGTGGGCCGGCGGCCCGGCGTCGCGGAGCCGTTCGACGGCCACCGACAGCAGGGTCTCGGCGGTCTCGTCGGGCTCTTCCGGCGTCACCTCCACCGGGGCGGGCCGGACCTGGGCGACCCGGGACGCGGACCAGGGGACCACCTGGCTCGCCACCCGCGCCTGGTCGGTCTTGCCGCGTCGCCGGTAGGGACCGGAGGAGTAGGCGGCGCGGAACCGGGTCAGCGCCTCCACGCCCGTCTTGAGGAAACCGGCGCCGGGCTGCGGCGGGAGCTGGTGGGCGTCGGGCACGCCCAGCACGCCGCGGCTCTCCATGGCCGAGAACGTCCGCAGGCCGATGCGGTAGGACAGGTGACTCTCGAGCTGGTGCATCCGGCCCTCGTCGAGCCGCTGGGACGCGAGCAGCAGGTGCACGCCCAGGCTGCGGCCCAGCCGGCCGATCATGACGAACAGCTCCATGAAGTCGCGGTGCGCGGCGAGCAGCTCGCTGAACTCGTCGACCACCACGAAGAGGCTGGGCAGCGGCTCCAGCGCGGCCCCGGCCGCGCGCGCCTTCTCGTACTCGAGGGCGGAGACGTAGTTGCCGGCCGCGCGCAGCAACTCCTGACGGCGCATGAGCTCACCGTGCAGCGCGTCGCGCATGCGGGCGACGAGGGCCGCCTCGTCGGCCAGGTTCGTGATGACCGCGGAGACGTGCGGCAGCTCGTCCAGGCCGAGGAAGGTCGCGCCGCCCTTGAAATCCACCAGGACGAAGTTGAGCGTCTCGGAGGAGTTGGTCAGGGCCATCGCCAGCACCAGGGTGCGCAGCAGCTCGCTCTTGCCCGAGCCGGTGGCGCCGATCAGCATGCCGTGCGGGCCGGTGCCGCCCTGGGCGGACTCCTTGATGTCCAGCTCCACCGGCTTTCCGTCGGCGCCGACCGCGATCGGGACCTTCAGCCGTTCCGCGGCGGTGCGCTTGCTCCAGAGGGCGTGGGGGTCGTGCCGGTACAGGTCGGGGATGCCCAGGAGGGCGGCCAGGTCCGTGGTGGCCGACAGGGGCTCGGTGTTGTCGGGCCCGACGCCGAGGCGGTACGGCGCGAGTCGCCGGGCGAGCGCGGTCGCCGTCCGCACGCCCAGGCGGTCGGGGCGGCCCAGCAGGGTGAGCTGCTCCTTGCGCTCCCGGTCGGTGCGGACGAGCCGGGTCTCGCCGTCCTGCACGTCGAGGCGGAGGGTGGTACGGCCGGGCCGCCACGTCAGCGCTCCGGACAGGTCGAGCACGACGACGTTGCGCATGCCGGGGCCGTCCAGCGCGTGCCCGGCGGGCACGGTGCCCCCGTCGACGATGAGCACCGTGTAGGGCTCCTCCCGGGCGGGCATGGCCTCCGGGTCGTACGCCGGCCGCTCCCAGAACTCCGCGCCGAGCATGCCCTCCAGCTCCGGGAAGTCCGAGGCGATCATGCGGACCTGGCCGGCGGCGTCGCTGTCGTGCGGGTTCAGGTTGTGCGGCAGCCACTTGACCCATTCCCACTCCGCCAGCCGGTCCGGGGCGACGCACAGCGCGATCCACAGGTCGTCCGGAGAGTGGAAGAGGGCGAGCTGGGCGACCAGGGCGCGGACGGCGCCGCGGATCTGCGCCTCGTCCCCCCGGAACAGCACGCGCGCCCAGGACTGCAGGTAGACGGCGGTGGGCTGGTCGGGCACGGTGGAGTAGGCTCGGACGAAGCCGCGCAGCGCGTGCGCGGTGAGCGGTTCGAGGTCCTGGACCGGTTTGGTCGTCGTCGGCGCCAGCCGCAGGCCCAGCTTCTGGTCGCCGACCGCCAGCCGCGCCTCGGCGAAGTCGGGGTCCGAGGGGCGGCGCTCCCACATCCGGGTGGTGCCGACCATGGACCACAGCGTCTGCGGCGCCGGATGCCGCCAGGCCAGGGCGCGCTGCTGTTCCCGTACGGCCGCGCGCACCTTGCGCCTGGTCTGGGAGAGGTAGCGCAGGTAGTCCCGGCGGGCGCCCTTGAGCTTCTCCTTGCGCTCGCTGCTCTTGCGCATTCCCTGCCCGACCAGCATGGCCCCGGCGGCGAGGACCATCAGGCCGAGGGAGAGCGGCAGGAAGCTGTTCTTGGCCCCGCTGCCGCGCGTCATGTACATCATCACCATGGCCACCGACATCAGCGCCATCGGCAGGTACGTCCAGACGGCGGAGTTGTCGGGCACGGTCTCGGGCAGCGTGGGAGGCTCCTGAAGGCTGAGCTCCCCTTCGGGCATCTCGGGCGGACGCCGGCGCATCGGCCTGCGGAACAGCACGAAACTCAACGAACGGCCTCCTGGCGTGGTACGACGAAGCGCCGCGCCGGCGGACGGTGGTCGCCGGGCGCGCTCGGCGGAGTGGAGAGCCGCGGAGGGGACCTGCGGAGCAGGCCGGTTGCGTCACCGCGAATCGTACAGCGCGGCGTGCCCCCGGCGTCGCCGATCGGCCCGCGCGGAACTTTCGTGCGGTGATTCGTGAATCGGGGTGAACCGCTCGGCCGTCACGTGCGTATGCCCGAGTGGAGAGCACTGCGCAGACGGACCGACGTGGAGTAATGACCCATTCACGCGCCCCCGCTCGGCGACGGCGGCGGGTGTTCGTGGAAAGAACGAGTGAGCCCCATGAGCAAGAGCTCGGCGGCGGACCTGTGCCGGCTGACGGTACGCGCCCCCGCCAAGACCATCGACCTGGCCGTACCGGCCGACGTCCCGGTCGCGGACCTGCTTCCCGCCGTGCTCGGCTACGGCGGGGACGACCTCGGCGAGACCGGGATCGAGCACGAGGGCTGGGTGCTGCAGCGCCTGGGCGGACCGCCGCTCGACGAGGACGCCACCCTCGAGTCGCTGGACCTGCACGACGGCGACACGCTCTACCTGCGGCCCCGTACCGAGACGCTGCCCGAGGTGCGGCTGGACGACCTGGTGGACGGCATCTCCACCACGATGAAGGACAGCCCGTACGGGTGGAGCCCGCAGGCGAGCCGGCGGCTGCTGCGCGGCCTGGCGGTGTTCGTGATGGTCGCCGTCCTGGCGGTGCTCGCGCTGCCGAGCGGACCGGCCGAGCAGCGGATCGTGACCGCGGGCGCCGCCGCGCTCCTGCTGCTCGCCGGGGCCGCGGCGGCGAGCCGCGCGGTGGGCGACGCCGCGTCGGCCGCGCTCCTGGGCGTCATGGCCGGTCCGTTCCTGATCCTGGCCGGATGGCTGCTGCCCGGCGGCCGGCTGTCCGGGCCGGACGGTTTCGAGGTGGCAGGCGCCCGGCTGCTCGCCGCGTCCGCGGCCGAGGCGGGCGGGGCCGTGCTCGCGCTGGCCCTGGTGGCGGCGTACACGGCGCTCTTCGTCGGCACGACGGTGCTGGCGGTCGCCGGTGCCCTCGCCGGTGCCCTCATGATGGTGGCGGGCTTCCCGCCGGAGGAGGCGGCCGCGGTGGTCGCCCTGCTCGCGGTCGTGTTCGGCGCGTTCGTGCCGGCCTTGTCGTTCCGGCTGTCCGGGTTGCGCATGCCGCCGCTGCCGACCAACCCGGACCAGCTCCAGGAGGGCATCGAACCGCGCTCGCCGAAGGCCGTGGCCGCCCGCGCGGTGCTGGCGGACGGCTGGATGACGGGGCTGTACGGCACGGTCGGGCTGGCCTGCACCGCCTGCCTGGCGGCACTGGCCCACCAGGAGGACCTGGCGCAGCTCATGTTCGCGGCCGCACTGTCGCTGCTGCTCGTGCTGCACAGCCGCGGTCTGGGCAACGTCTGGCAGCGCCTGTTCATGGCCCTGCCGGGAGTGTGGGGGGCGGCCACGATCGTCGCCGTCGAGGTCGCCAGGACGGGGTCGACCGGCCGGGTGATCATCGCCGTGGCGCTGATGGGGGCGACCGCGGCGCTCATGATCGCCGGTTGGACGGTGCCCGGCCGCCGGATGGTGCCGTACTGGGGCCGCGCCGCCGAACTCCTGCAGAGCCTGGTCGCGATCAGCATGCTGCCGCTGACCCTGTGGGTCCTCGGCGTGTACGGCGAACTGCGCGCCATCGGCTGACCAGGACACGAGAGCACGACGGAAGAGGCGCCGATGCAGTCCCGCCGCGACCAGGTTCACGCCCACATGTTCGTCATGGGCCGCATCACGTCCGGAATGCTCCGGGCGGATCCGGACGCCCCGGAGAGCCCCCAGGGCCGGACGAACCGGGGGGTGATCATCGGCATCGTCATCGCCGTGCTGCTGTGCGGCGGGGCGTTCGTCTGGGGCCTGATCTCCCCGGGCCGGTCCGCCTCCTGGCAGAGCGCGGACAGCCTGATCGTCGACCAGGAGACCGGCGCGTCCTACCTCTACGTGGACGGGCGGCTGCGCCCGGTGCAGAACTACGCGTCGGCGCGGCTGATCGGCGGCACCAAGCTGACCGCGCACCACGTCCGGACCAAGTCGCTGGACGGGACGCCGCACGGCCAGCCGGTCGGCATCGTCGGGGCGCCCGACGCGCTGCCGTCGGCCGGCGGTCTGGCCGGCGGGGCATGGGCGGTGTGCTCCGGCACCGGGGTGGGGGGCTCCGCGGCGCCGGTCACGACCCTCGCCGTCGGAGTGGGAGACGCCGGCGGCGACGGCGCGCTGACGGCCGGGCAGGGACTGCTGGTCACCACGCCCGACGCGCACGTGTACCTGGTGTGGCAGGGCAGCCGGCTGCGGCTGGACCCGAAGGGCGGAGCGGCGGCACTCGGCTACGGGGGCCGGACACCGACCCCGGTGTCCGCGGCGTTCGTCGACGCGCTGCCGGCCGGGCCGGACCTGGCCGCCCCCGCCGTACCCGGCCTGGGCGGTGCCGGGCCGTCGCTCGACGGGCACGCGACCCGCATCGGGCAGGTCTTCAAGATCGGGGTGCTCGGTTCGAAGCCGCGGTACTACCAGTTGCGCCAGAACGGCCTGGCGGAGGTCACCACGACCGTCGCCGCCCTGATCCTGGCCGATCCCGCAGTGCGCACCAGGGCGTACGGCGGCCGGACGCCCGACGCGATCGGCCTGGCGCCCGACGCCATGAACGGCCGGCTGGCACCGGACACGGTCGCCGCCGGCACGCTGCCCGAGACGCCGCCGCGCCTGGTCGGCCCTCAGCCGGACCAGAACGCCTGCGTCCGGGTCCAGCCGACCGCCGTGGGGCCCCGGGTCAGCGTCGCGCTGCAGGATCCGGCCTCGCTCGGCGTCGTCGCCCAGGCGGCGACCACGTCCGCGTGCGTGCCCGTCGACCGGATCACCGTGCCGCCCGGCGGCGGCGCGCTGGTGCGCGTCCTGCCGGCGGCGGGCGGCACGGTCGGCGGCACGACCTACCTGGTGACCGACACGGGCACCAAGTACCGCGTGGCCTCCGCCTCCGACCTGGCGGCGCTCGGGTACTCGACCGGCCAGGTGGTGGCCCTGCCATCGCCGCTGCTGAACATGCTGCCGACCGGACCGGACCTGAGCACGGCGGCCGCGCAGGCGGGGATCTCCTCGAGCACCGCGCCGCCGTGCGCGGGTCCGGCCGCGGCCCCGACGCCGGGGCCGGGCAAGGCGACGACAACAGGTCCGGGCAAGGCGACGACAACAGGTCCGGGCAAGGCGACGACGCCGGGGCCGGGCAAGGCGACGACAAGTTGACGGCAAGTCGGGGTCATTACCACGGAGTACGGAAGGAGACGCGAACCGGTTGGCGGCGGCGCGCCGATGGCGGTGCCGGCCGGGCGAACCTCGACGCACGATCTCGCTCTCGGTTTCCCGTGAGCACCGAACCAGAGAGGCAGGCGCAGCGTGGCAGGCATGCAGCAGTCAGAGGTCAGGGCGACCAAGAACGGTATCCAGGCCCTGGAGATGGCGTACACCGGGATCACCAAGATCAAGCAGGACGTCGAGTCCACCCGCTTCAACCTGGCCTCCGGATACAAGGGCTCGGACGGCCAGGCGTTCCAGGACCTCGTCAACTCCTGGGAGCAGCAGGCGGACGTCATCCTCAAGAACCTGCAGGACATGGTCGACAAGCTGAACCAGACCCTCACTTCGCAGCACCAGCAGCAGGGCTCCAGCAACGACCAGATCAACCAGGGCTACCAGCAGGCCCAGGCCGTATTCAACGCCCTGCACGGCTGACCCCGGAACGACCCCGGCTCTTTCCTTCTGACGCGAAACGAGGACATCGATGAGCGAGGACTTCACCGACGGTTTCATCTACGTCGACTACAACCACATGGGCAACGCCGCCGACGACCTGGTCTCCCAGACCAAGGCCATCGCGCAGACGATCTCCAACATGGAAATGGAGCTCGCCGAGCTCAAGAAGCAGTGGATCGGTGACGACGCCCAGACCTACAACCAGAAGCAGCAGGCCTGGGACAACGCGATCAAGTCGATGGAGCAGATCCTCACCAGTCACTCGCAGCTGCTCGACGAGATCTCCGGCAGCTACAAGTACAACGAGAACAGCCTCAGCCAGATGTGGTCCGAGGTACGGATCGGCGGTTGACCGCCCGCCTTCGGCCGCCCGTGAGCGGGCGGCCGAAGGCGGACGGCATACGGACGCCGGAACACCCGGCGGCGACGGACCGGACCGACCGGCCCTGGAACTGACAGACCTCAGGAGAGCGGAGCCATGGCGGACAAGACAAAGCTGGCGCTGGACAAGACCTCGCTGCAGAACTTCGTCAACCACGACATCGCCAACTTCAAAGACTCCATCGACAAGGTCGCGCACAAGACCGACACGAACAACGTGCCGCCGATCGACGTCCTCCTGGGCAAGGGCCAGACAGCCCCGGGCGAGGAGTTCTACCAGAACCACGCACCCCTCGCGATCGGCGCGCTGGGCAAGGACTCGGGGACCGGCGGCAAGGCGATCATCGATGCGATCAACACGTCGGCGCAGTCCATCTCCGACATCTACAAGAAGCAGCTCAAGCTCTTCACCGATCTGGACAAGTACCTGAACACCACGATCACGAAGCTCATGGACGGCCAGCACGACTCACTGACGAAGATCGACGGCAAGATCTTCCTGGACACCCTGGGCACGGTGCCCAGCGACTTCCAGACCACCGGCGGCGACTCCACCACCACCTGATTTCACCGAGTCCCCTCCCTTCTTCCGACGCCAAGCCTTCGATGGAGAGCAGCAGATCATGGCGGACCCCGCAGGAGACAAGGCTCCAGCCTCTTCGGCGAACGACCACTGGTTCGACGCCATAAAACTGCTCACCGGCTACAAGCCGTCCCTCCCGCGAGGCGAGATCTTCAAGAGCCTCTACGGCAACGACGACATCCCGCTGATGAAGGTGGAGATCGACACCTCGGGCGCCACGCCGACGAACGCGGAGGCGGAGGCCATCAATGACATGTCCTGGCGCTCGCGGAACTCCGGCTGGCGCATCAACGACACCGACTTCGTCGTCCCCTTCTACGGCCCGACCGACGACTCGTCGGTCAGCACCCTGTCCAAGGGCACCGAGGTGCACATGCGCAGGGCGCGCATCACGCTGCTCGGCACCGACTCCCTGCACACCATCCCGCACGGCGGTGTGGCCCCCGGCGGGAAGTTCGGTAAGGGATCGCACCTCATGCCGGACGGTTTCGAGGGGTGGGATTCCGCGCCGCTCGCCCAGTACAGCTACGGCGGTGGCCTCGCGCTCGAGAAACTGATGAACCCGCCGTACTCCACGCAGGGATTCTCCTTCAACGACGTGTCCGTCCTCGATGACGACGCCGTCGACCTCACGACCTTCGACCGGGCCGCGAAGGCTTTCAACCGGGCGGCGCTCTTCTTCTTCACCTCCCGGGCCACGATCCAGCAGTGGGAGGACGCGCTGGGATCGGAGGACGCCGCCTGGCGCGGACAGGCAGCCGGCGTCTTCTGGGACATCATTCACCAGCTCGGCATCAACTATCAGAATTACACGGATGCTCTTTCGGTCGGTGGTCTGGGAATCTCCAAGGTGGCCGCGAACCTGCTGACCGCGAAGTCGGGTTTCCAGAAGGCGATCGAGGATCTCTATTGGGTCTGGAGCGACTGGGCGCTCCGATTGGGCAACCCGCTTCGCTGGCTGTACGACATCCTGTTCGACGTCACCGACCAGATCTGGCTGTACAACATCACCAAGGTCCGGTGGTACGAAGACTACGGCTATGAGTCCTACAGCAGTTGGAACCAGGTCGATGAGGACGGGTGGAGTGGTGACGCGACGACGAAAATCGGTGCGAAGAATTACGGTCCCCTGAACTCTCTCACCACGTGGAAGGCGATCGGTGAGGAGGCGATCGGCCGCTGGCAGAACTCGGTGAACGACTACTTGGGGAAGGCCGCCGAAGAGGCGCTGCGCGTCATCCATAACTCCTGGGTCGACGTGCCCGACAGCATTCCCAAGCTCACGACCGTCGAGATCAACCTCGCGGCGGACCTCCAGGCCGACAAGGCACAGGCCGCGCAGGACAAGGCCGACAAGGCCGCCGCGGACGCCAAGAAGAACCAGGACGACTGGGAGAAGAAGCAAGAAGATTGGCGCAAGGAGGATCTGGATCGCCAGAAGCAGCTCGAGGACGAGCAGCGCAAGCAGCACGATGAGGATCTGAAGCACCAGAAGGAGCTGGAGGACGAGCAGCGCAAGCAGCGCGAGGACGATCTGAAGCACCAGAAGGAGCTGGAGGACGAGCAGCGCAAGCAGCGCGATGAGGACCTGAAGCACCAGAAGGAGCTGGAGGACGAGCAGCGCAAGCAGTACCAGCAGCAGCAGGACGAGGCCAGGAAGCAGTACCAGGAGCAGCAGCAACAACAGAAGGAGCAGCAGGAGGAGCAGAGGAAGCAGTACGAGGACCAGCAGAAGAAGCAGGAGGAGCAGGAGAAGCATCAGGAGGACCTGCAAAAGCAGCAACAGGACGAGGCCAGAAGGCAGAACGAGCAGCAGATGGCCCTCCAGCTCCAGATGCGGAAGGAGGACCAGAAGAAACAGGAGGAGCAGGAGCGGAAACAGGAGGAGCTGCAGAAGCAGCAGCAGGACGAGGCCCGGAAGCAGTACCAGGAGCAGCAGCAACAACAGAAAGAGCAGCAGGAGGAGCAGAAGAAGCAGTACGAGCAGCAGCGCAGGGATCAGCAGGAGCAGGAGAAGAAGCAGGAGCAGCTGCAGAAGGAACAGCAGGAGGAGCAGCGGAAGCAGTACGAGGACCAGCAGAAGAAGCAGGACGAGCAGGAGAAGCATCAGGAGCAGCTGCAGAAGGAACAGCAGGACGAGGCGAGGAAGCAGTACGAGCAGCAGCGCACGGATCAGCAGGAGCAGGAGCGGAAACAGGAGCAGCTGCAGAAGGAACAGCAGGACGAGGCCAGGAGGCAGTACGAGCAGCAGCGCACGGATCAGCAGGAGCAGGAGCGGAAACAGGAGCAACTGCAGAAGCAGCAGCAGGACGAGGCCAGGAAGCAGTACGAGGAACAGCAGCGACAGCAGAAGGACATCGCCAAGCAGTACCTGCAGCCGGGGTCTCATCAGCTCGTACAGCAGCCGGACTCGTACCAGCTCCAGCCTAGCCAGCTGAACAGCCATGTGGTGCAGAATCCCGACGGCAGCCTCACGACCGTCTACGACCACAACCCGGTCGGCTTCGACTCGCAGACGGGGCATCTCCAGCCCGGCCAGGTCCAGAGCCACTCGTCCCTGAATCCCGACGGCAGCATCACCACCGACTACAGCGACGGCAGCTCGACGACCATCAACCCGCACACGGGCCTGGAGACGACGACCCACCCGGACGGGTCGACCACCACCGACCACCTGACCCACGGCCACACACTGACCAACCCGGACGGCAGCCAGACGACGGTCAACCCCGACGGGACCGTGACGACCCGCTACCCGGACGGCAGCTACACCACGATCAACCCGAAGGCGGGCAGCGCGGTCACCCACGAGCCGAATGGCCAGACCATCACGACCCCGCTCGGCCGCGACGGCGTGTCGCTTCCGAACGCGTCGTACCTGGGCACCCCCCTCGGCAACGAGACGGCGGGCTACTACGAGGCCGCCCTGCACGACCTGCCGAGTTCCGGAAATCCGCTCGGAGCCCCCTCGGCGTCGCTCGGAGGCCAGACCGCGACCCCCAACACGTTCCCCGTCGGCCAGTCCGGCGGAGTGCTGCCGCCCGCCACGCGCCTCGACGGGACCACCACCGGCGGTGCGCCCGCCGGGCAGACGGGCGGGTACCCGCCGCCGATGGGCGGCATGGGTGGCATGGGCGGCATGGGCGGCGGTGACAAGAACGGCGCCAGCGAACGGGTGCGTCAGGTCTACGAGGACGAGGACATCCTCCCCGCGGACGGCGGGTCCCTCGGCCGGCGCGCGCGCCGGAACCGCGGCTACGAGGAAGCGGTGCCCGGGGCGGGCCGCACTCCCACGAGTTCCGCGTACAACCCGTACTCGGGCGGCGAGGACCACCGCCAGACGGAGAGCGGCGACCGCGAGCGCGATGCGTGGGCGCCGGAGGAAGAGGACGTCTGGGGCACGGACGAAGGCGGCGCGCCGGCCGTCATCGGCTGAGAACGGCGGATTCCGCCGGACTGTACCCGGTGTGACCCGGTAGGGGAGGAGAACAGGCGATGGAGACCGAAGAGTCGATGGAGAAGCTCCTCGCGGAGGCGAGGGAGCGGCTCGAGTCGACCAGGGCCGCGGTGGCCCGGGCCCGGGCCGACCTCAGCAGCTCGTCATCGACCGCGCGGTCCAAGGACCGCTCGGTGGAGGTGACCGTCGGCCCGCAGGGCGAGTTGCAGCGGGTCAAGTTCCTGGACGAGCAGTTCCGGACGATGGAGGCGTCGCAGTTGGCCGCCTCGATCGTCGAGGCCGCGAACAAGGGCCGGGCGGCCATGGCGCGGCGCGTGATCGACACCTTCTCCGCGCTGACCCCGCCCGAGGACAACGCCGACGGCCTTCCCGGATTCAAGATCGACTTCGAGGAGATCTTCAAGTCGGCCCTGGCGGGCGGACGGCGCGGACGGGGCACCGGCACGCCCGGGCGCACCTCGCGCGGCGCCCGGCCGGCCGCGAACCTGCACGACGAGATAGTGGAGGACGGCAGCGGTGAGTGAGACGAGCAAGTACACGGCGGATCCGGCGAAGGCCGAAGCGGCCGTCGAGGCCATGGAGAACCTCGGGACCCACGTCTTCAACCTGGCCACGCGGTTCCGCAACGGCACCAACCTCGAGGTCCTCGGCAACGACAAGTCCTTCGGCGCTCCGGCGAAACGGGAGGCGATCCGGTTGGTCGACGAGATCGCCACGGGCGTCGAGGCGGCGAGCCGGCTGCTGCTGGCCGTCCCGATGGCGCTGCGGGCGAACCAGGCGAGCGTCCTGAACCAGCAGCGGAGGGTGCTCACGGCCGTCCACGACGCCGGGGGCCGGGGCGGCTGGCGGACGCCGGGATCCGGCGGCAGGAAGTAGCAGACGCCCGTGTCCGATGAGCCCTGGGGCGGTTTCGTCTTCAACGAGGACGAACGGCGGCTGTTCCTGTTCCTGATGGGGATGGAACCGCCCGAGGCCGTTCCCGGGCAGGTCTTCGGTCTCGCGCAGGGCCCGAACGACCTGGCGGCCGAGCTGGACGCCCTGGCACAGCTCATCGAGGAGACCCTCGACAAGGTCGACGGCGCGCTCCCGGACGAGGTCATCGCCCAGTACAAGGCGATGCTCCGGGAGCTCACGGGCGCGAACGGCTACGGCAGCCACATCGACGAGATCCGGAACGGCGCCCTCGCCGCGGCGACGCAGTTCGGCAACTGGGCGCGCAGCCTGGGCCAGGCGCAGATCCAGATCATCTCGACGCTGATCGCGATGCAGATCCAGCTCGCGATCATGGCGGCGATGGCGTTCTTCACCGGCGGGGCCTCCCTGGGGGAGGAGGCGATCGCCTACAACTCCGCGCGCCTGACCCTGACGATGATCCTGCAGCGGCTGGCGTCGCTGATCGAGTTCATCATGCCGACCGCGATCCAGGCGGCGATCGGCGCGCTGATCATGATGGCGGCGAGCCTGGTCTCCACCGCACTCGGTTACGGCGACCCGAACAAGCCGATCAACTGGACCTGGGTGGCCGAGGGCGCGGTCGGCGGCGCCCTCGCCGACCTGGGAATCCGGGGCATGGGCGCCGGGCTCAGCGGCCTGGGCAAGTGGTTCGACGGGCTGGCCACGGGCAATTTCAAGAACTTCCTCGACAACAACATCGTCACCGAGCTGAAGAACATCGGCGGCGACTTCATCAAGATGGGGGTGGGTTCGGGGATCGCCGGGACGATGGCACCCGGCCTCGTGGAGGGCTACTGGCAGTTCGATCCGATGATGATCGTCGGCGGTGGCATCGGCGGTGCCCTGTTCGGCTCGATCACCCGGGGCGTCCATCTGGGCACCGGCGGGTACCAGACGAAGAAGATCGGCGGGCCCGGCGGTATCTCCGACCTGCTCGCGCACGACCGCCTCGGCGACCCTCCCCCCGAGCACAGACCCGGCGATGCATCCGGCCCCGGCGGTCCGGGCGGAGGACGGCCGACACCCGTACCCGAGTCCACCCTTGAGGTGCCGCCGACACAGAGCACGCGTCCCTCGCCGCCGGCGCGTCCGACGACCGTCGAGTCTCCCGAGCGGATCGGAACGGTCGAGGAGAACGCCCCGATCCCGCGGACCGGTCTGGAAGACCCGCTGACCGTCAACGGTTCCCACCGCCCGGACAACCTCAACGAGGCCCCGCCGCCGCTGCCGAGCCGGAACCTCCAGCCGTCCGTCGATCCGGTCCTCCCCGAGACCGTCCACCCGATCGGCGAGGACGGCGCACCGCTCCCGTCGCAGGTCCCCGCCCCCGTGTCCGAGCACTCTCCTATTTCCACGAACCAGCCGGTACGGCCGACGGCCCCCGCGCCGAACCCGGCGCGCTCCACCCGGCTCACCTCGCAACCGGAGAACCTCGTATCCCATCAGGACTCCGCGTCCCCGATCGAGAGCCTCGCGCCGGAACCGGGCCCCGTGTCGCCCGTGGAGAGCCTCGCGCCCCGGACGAGCCTGACGCCGCCCGCCGAACCGCCCGCCTCGCGGAACCTCACGACACCGAACGGCGAGGTCCCGGCGGCCCCGCACGAGGAGATCTCCGACCCGGCCCTTGGGCGCGGGCGCGTCGAACCGGGCACCCCCGGTGCGGCCCCGTCCCGGTCCACGAACACCGAGACCCCGGTACAGCCGCCCCAGGCGGCGCCGCGCGGATCGCAGCACGCGCCGACCGTCGAGGAGACCGTGACGCCGCCGTCCCGGCCGCAGACGACATCGACGACACCACCCGGGACGCCACCGCGATCGGAAGCGAACACCGACGCCACCGAGCCGCCCGTCACCTCCCCGTCCACCTCGGTACGGAACGCGGCCCCCGGCGGCCGCCCGGCACCCGAGGCCGTACGGCCGAACGAGACGACGACGCGGACGAACGGCTCCTCCACGCCCGCGGAACCGCCCGCCGAGTCGCCCGCCGTTCCGGTCCGGACGGAGTCCGGCCGGCCGCCCGCCCCCGGCGGCCGGGAGTCCGGACCGCAGCTCGGCAGAGGGCCGGGCGCGGCCACGGGCACCGGCCCCCGGTCCGACGCGGAGACGCCTCCGGAGCCCGTACGGACCGAGACCGGTTCCACCACGAATCCGGTGCGTCCCGACGAGCGGCCGCAGGACCCGCCACCTCCCGGCGAGGAGGAGACGCCCCCGACGCCCCGGGAGGCGAACACTTCCACTGACGAGCGGCCCGCGACGCCCGTACGAACCGAGTCCACCACGGAGCCGGCGGGTCACGATGCGTCTCCGCAGGACCCGCCCGCGCCGCACGAGCATGACGGACTCCAGACGGACGACGTCACGCCCGGCGGCCACCGGCCGGACGAGGTGCTGGTGGACCCCATGGCCCTCGACCACGGGGACGTCACGCCTAACTTCCGGTTCGACGCCGCCGATCCAGTGGCGCAGGGCCGGCTGAACCTGGACCAGGCGGAACTGACGGAGCGGCACGAGGGGCTGCTCGGTGACGAGGACCGCCGGTTCTGGCAGCAGCGGGAGGCCGATCGGCGGGTCGACGCGGCGATCGCCGCGTACCACGAGGGTCCGAACACCTTCGGCGTGCCCGACCGGGGGGCGAACTCCGACCCGAGGATCCGTCTCCGCGAGGCGGGCATGCCCGACCATCTCACCCGCCCGATCAGCGAGGCCTACCGCGCCGCTCTGGCCGAGGACGACAGGGCGCGGGCGAAGCCGCCAAGAATCATGCTCGGCGGAGAGCAGCACCTCACCGACAAGCCGCCGACGCTGCACCAGCGGCTCACCGCCAAGCTGGAGACGGTGCTCGAGGACAACGAGTACTCCGCGTCGCCGTCCGAGGTGGCCGAGCTGCTGCTCCGGCGGGATCCGGCATCCGAGCCGGAGGGCTGGGCGCGGAAGGCGGGCGTGCCGGACGATCTCGTCTCCACGGTCGCCGAGGCGTACCGCACGGCCCGTGCGGAGCACAACCAGGCCCCGACGGACGAGACGAGGCCCTTCGAGGAGCGCCTGACCGACGCGCTGGAGTCCAGGCTGTACGGACTGGACCACGACCTGTCCATCCCCGCGGTGGCCGACCGGATGATCCGCGAGCAGGCGCGGCTCGACGCCGACCGGACGCGGCCGTGGACCTTCGAGGTACGGGACCGGTTCGACTCGCGGTGGAAGCCGGAGTTCGACCGCTACCTGCGCGGCGAGCTGACGCGGCCGCAGTTCGAGCGGTCGTTCCGGGAACTGGTCGACGGGCTGCACGATGAGCTCGAGCTGGAGGCGGCGGCGCGCTCGGCACGGGCGAGCGCCGAGGAGGCCTTCGACGCGGTCGTGAACCGGGATCGCTTCTCACCGGCCGAAGAGGCGCGCGCGCTGACGCGGTTCGTCGAGGCGAACGACGCCGAGGTCCACCGCATCGCCGAGAAAGTGGGCCTGCGCGGCGGGGCACACCGCGAGAACGCCCTGTACGACTTCGCGGACGAGGCCGGCGCCCGCGCCGCGGAACTGACGCGGGGACTGTGGACGCGGCTGGAGCTCGAACACGAGGCGGATCTCCACTTCCGGCGCCTGGCGGAGGAAACGGGCCTGGACTCGGCCTCCGACCGCGGCCGGAGCCTGCGGGCGGACTACGGCGCGCACTTCGAGGCCTACACGCGGACCCTGCCCGGCGGCCGGGAGACGCGCACGCTCACCCCCGAGGAGTTCGAGCGGCACGCGGCGGAGCTGGAACCGGCGCTGCGGGAACTGGACGCCCTCTTCACCGCCCGGATGCGCGCCGAGATGGCCGAGGACGTCCTGCTGACCGACGCTGAAGACGCGCTCGGCGACCACGACCTTCCCTGGCGGGAGATGTCGGACCGCCCCCGCGCCGAGCGCGAGGCCGTCGACTACGACGCGGTCCTGGCCGAGTTCCGGACCGACCTGCGCGCCGAGAGCACCCGGCTCCTCGGCGGCCGTTCGCCGGGAGAGCTGACCGCCCGCGACTGGGAGGAGCACACCCGGGAGCTGACCGCGGCGTACGAGCGGCTGGTCGCCGAGCTGCCCGGGCGGCTCGACGAGCACGCGGGCCGGGCGGCGATGCTGCGCCGGGTGGACCGGGCGCTGGAGGGCACCGGCAGGCCCGACCAGCACGTCGAGCGGGTCGGCGCGGACTTCCGCGCGGCGATGACCGACGCGTACAAGTCGGTGGTCGGCCGCCCCGGGGAGGGCGTCTGGTCCTACGACGAGCTGATCAGCCGGGAGGAGGCCTTCTACCGCGACCACTTCCTGCCCTACCTGCATTCGGTCAACGAACGCCTGCGGTTCGAGGCGCGTCTCGAGGACGTGCTCGGCGAGGGGGCCGGCCGGTTCAACGAGCTGACCGCCGAGGTGAACGAGCTCACCGGCCGGGCACAGCGGCGCTTCACGATGAGCGAGGACAGGTTCGAGGAGCTCGCGAACGACTTCCGGGCCGACTGGGCGAGGCTCTACCACGAGCACTTCGGCCCGAGCGACCGGAAACTGGCGAACTGGCTGGAGCTGGAACGGTCGCAGGGCGACGTCTTCGGCGTCACGCTCCGGGAGGGCTGGGAGGCGTTCCAGGCCGAGGCCGACGCGCCACGGCTGGCCCGGCTGCGCGAGCAGGCCGCGGCGGAGAACGCCCGGACCCGGGAGCGGCTGGCGGCCATCTTCGGCGACATGATCCGCAGGGCGAACGCGCTGGAGAACCTGGAGCGGGTCTTCCAGGAGGGACGCCCGGACCTGCGGTCGCCGAACGCGCTCGCCGACTACCGAGCCGGCCAGGAGGCGCTCCGGACCCGTCTCCGCATCGCGATGGAAGCGGCCGCGAGCGAGGAAGAACGCACCACGGTGCTGACCGAGGGGCGCGAGGGCCTCGCGGCCCTCCGTGAACAGGTCCAGGCCAAGGAGGATGCCTATCGGGACTGGAGCCAGAACCCGGAATGGACCCTGGACCTCCGGCGGCTGGAGCTGACCCGTACCCCGCTCGCGGAGTACGAACGGCGCGCCGGGCTCGCGCCGGAACCGGAGCCCGTGTCCGCCGTCTCGCAATCCCCGGTGAACCGGCGGCCGTACGTCGAGGACGTCCCGGACGAGGCGAACGCGCCCGCCGAGCACCTCGAGCAGGCCCAGCTCCTGCTCGAGGAGACGCCGATCGAGGTCCGGGAGACGCCGCCGGAGGTCCGGGAGGCGCCGCCGGCGCTGCGTCCGGAGACGCTGGCGGCGATCGAGGCCCGGGCCGCCGAAAGACTGGCCCGCCTGCGCACCGAACTCGAGCAGCGCGACGAGGCGCACCTGGCGTTCGACGCGGTGCTCGCCGAACAGCCGGACCGCGGCTTCGTGTTCGGGGTGCTCGAGCAGGTCGCGAGCGCGCGCGACTGGTTCGTCCAGCAGTGGACCACCACGGAGGCGGGCAGCCGCAGCGGGCTGGAGGCCGAGCTCACCCGGCGGCTGGACGAGGCGCGGGCGGTCGCCGACGCACGCGACGCGTTCGCGCGGGAGGTCGCCTACTCAGGGCCGATGGTGCGCAACGTGGACCCGGCCTTCCACCACAGTCCCCAGGCCACCGCGCTGCGGGACGAGTTCGTCCAGGCGCTGACCGCCGGCCCCGCCCCGACGGGGGACGTACGGACCCGGCTGGTGGAGGACTTCCGGGGCAGGTACGACAGCGCGGTGCGCGCGTGGCGGCGGCAGCTTTTCGCCGACCGGGCGTCCGAGACCGCGCCGCCGACCCAGGACCCGCAGCACGCCGCGGACCTGGACGGTGCCGAGGGCCAGCGAGACGCGGCACCGGAGCCCCCGGTCCGGACGGTGACGACCGACCGTTCGCCCGATCCGGAGTGGACGCCGGAGACGGCATCCTGGTACCGCCAGGAACAGGCCGCGCTCGCCAAGCGGATCACCGACTTCGTGGACGGCCGGACGCTCGACCTGTTGACGCAGGCCCGGCTGGCGTCCGACCACGCGCGGCAGCTCGACGCGCTGCATGAGATCGCCGAGCGCCGCGACGCCGCGCATCGGGAGTTCACCCGCTTCCTGGCCGAGCAGAGCGACGGCCAGGTGACGCTGCGGTCCGCGACCACGGCGAGCTGGGTCCGCAGCCACATCGAGGACCTGCGCCGCCAGGTCGACGACCTGCGCACCCCCTACATCGACGAGCACCTGGCCGCCACCGCCGCGCAGGAGGCGGAGGAGCATGGATGGACGCCCGTCGCCGAACCGTCCTACGCGAAGCCCGGCGACTGGCGCACCCACGGGTGGCACGCCGCCGAGGCGCGCCTGTACGAGACCCTCGAGGCCACTTTCGCCCGGCACGACGCCGAGGTCGTCGTGGAGACCGCCACCGCCGCCGACCGAGCGGCGTTCGACGAGATCTTCGAGTCGTGGACCCCGGAGGGCGCCCGGGAGACGGCCGGTGGGCACCTCGACGCGGTCCGCGACCGGGCGTGGAAGGAGTTCGACCGCCGGATCCTCTCCGGCGACCAGGAGCGGCAGGAGATCCTCGACGGCCTGCCGGACGAGCTGGACCGGGAGGCCGCCCGGCAGGTCGCCCTCCAGGTCGGCCGGGACGCGTACGAGCGCGCCTTCCAGAGCTGGTACCGGGACCGCACTCACCGCCTGGGCGACGCGGACGAGGCCCTGCCCGTCACGTTGACCGAAACCGTGGCGGAATCCGTGCGTGAGGGACGCCGCCCGGACTTCGAGCGCCAGTGGGAGACCGTCGTCGGCGAGTTCCTCGCCGGCGTCTCCGACTTCCGCGCCGCCCTGCCGCGGATCCTGCCGGACGTCCAGCGCGCGGCCGATCATCGCCTGCGGGAACTGACCGGCGACGACCTGTGGCAGGCCTTTGACCGGCACGCCGGTTACGTGTCCGAACAGGAGCGTTTCACCGAGCTCGTCTCCTCCACCGCCGGGTCCTTCCGGGAGAACCTTCCCGAGCCCGACCGGGACCTGCTCGCCGCGCTCGCCCCTGAGGACGCCGTGCCGTCGGAGCCCGGGCGCGCACAGGTCCTGGCCGACGGGTGGCGCGAACTCGACACCGCGTACACCGAGATCTTCCCGCCCGGGGCCGAGGTCACCGCCGAGATGCGGCAGCAGTGGAAGACGAGGTTCGACGCGGCGGCCGCCTCCCTGCCGTCGCGGCTGGCCCGGCAGACGGCCCGGGAGGGCGCGCTGACCGGCACCCTCGCCGACGTGGACACCGCGATCAAGGCCTGGCGGACCGCGCCGCCGGAGACGCTCGAGGAGTTCCGGCAGCGGTTCGGCGTCGAGTTCGGCGGCGAGCTGCCCGGCGGCGTACGGCGGTCGCTGGAGCAGTCCATCGCCCGGTCGGTGAACGACCGGTTCGGCGAGCTGTTCACCGGCGAGCGGACCGAGACTCCGGCGGAGCGGCTCGAACAGTGGCGGTCCTGGTACGGCGAGACCACCGGCACGCCCCGGCTCCATACGTTGTTCGCGCGGGAGACGGCCCGGCAGGGCGTGGCCGCGAAGGCCGCGGAGGTCTTCGCGGCGGCGTACGAGCGGTGGCGGCAGGAGCACCCGGAGCCGGTGCTGTCCGGAGACGACCTCGCCCGCGCGCGTACCGGCCTGACCGAGCGGATGACGGCGGCCTTCGACGAGGCTTTCGGCGGCACCATCGACAAGCCGGAGGACCTGGCCGAGCGGGCCGCGTTCTGGGACCAGCGGGTCGAGCGCCTCACGTCCGAGCTTCCGGCCCATTTCGCCTTCGAGGCCACCGTCCCGGCCGCGCTCAGGACCGCGGGCCGCTCGTTCCAGACGGTCGGTGAGGGCCACGACCTGGACGACGCCGAGTGGGTGAACGAGACCGCCGAGTCCTTCCGCGAAGAGTTCTTCGACGAGTGGCGCCGGTGGTGGGCGCCGCTGGACCGCGCCACGACGTCCTCGGCGGACGAGACCACCGCCGACCTGTTCGAGGCCGGCCGCGCCGAGGCCATCGCCGAAGCGCAGTCGATCATCGGCACCGACACCGAGTCGATCTTCAGTATCGAGTCGACCGCCAGCACCGAGACGGCCATCAGCACCGAGTCCGACTCCGTGGTGGGCCGGCGCATCTCGCGGACCGACCCGGCCGAGGCACCGGTAGACGCCTCCACCGCGGATCCGGGTAAGCGCGTTGAGCAGCCGGATCCGGACCTCTCGGCGCTGTACCCCCTGATCGGTGGGCCGGAGCAGGCTGATACGCCGTTGCATTCCGCCCCGCTCGCGCCATCGTCCAGGCGCCACCGAACCGTCGACCCCATCGGGGACTGGCTGGAGCTGTCCTCGGTCTCCGGCCAGTCGCGTTCGTCCGCTCTGCGCGCCATCGACCAGGCGGTGGACAGGTTGCCGCGCGAGCCGAGTGCGCGTGATCTGCGCCGGGTGCTGCGTGCCGTGTCGGATTGGAAGGCCGGTAAGTCCTCGCGGAGCAGCCGCTGGGACGCGGTCGTCCGACTGGAGAGAGCGATTCGCGAACGGCTCGCGGCGAACGAGGCGCTCTCCTCCGCCTCCGGCCCGGCCGGCTCACCGTCGTACACGTCCTACGGTGAGCCGTTGGCATCCGCGTTCGGAGTGACGCAGGGTGCGTATCCGGTCGCGGGGCAGGGGCGTGCGGTCACCGTGGAGGGCGAGGCGGGGGCCGGCGGGTTCGAGGCGGAGCTGCATGGGTTCCGCGTCGTTGTTGCTCCCGGCGTTCACCCGGACAGCTACGACACGATCGTGACGAGGCCTGGCCTGTTGAAGATCGTCTTGGACCTGGCCGGGGGTGCGCCCGTCCTGGAGGTCGTCACCGAGCCGGCTCGGGTTCTGGTCGGAGCTCGGGACGATGGTCGGGCGGAACGCGCCGAGGTGCTGGCCGCGTTTGAGGATGTGTTGCGGAGGCTGGAGGGGGCGCCCAACGGCCGACTGCTTTCCCGGATCTTCACCCGGGAGGGCGGGTACGAGGTCGACCCGTTGGCGGCCGATCTGCCGATTCGGCGGCACATGGCCGGGTCTCCGATGCGCGTCCATCACACGACGACCGCTCCCTTGAGCGGGCTGGTCGAAACCATGCGGCACGTGTCCCGGCGCATGCGCCAGGACACGCTTTCGATCCAGATCGCGCACCAGGATCTGCTCGCCGGGATCGACTACGGCGAATGGGGGATCTCCCGGTATGAGGCGTGGCTGGTCGCGAACCCGGAGTACGCGGCGCTGTCGCGGCCGGTGGATCGCTATGAGCTGGAGGGGGCCCTCGCCCTAGGGTTCACGCAAGTCGCCGCCACCGCGCGAGGAGCGCGTTCTCGGGATGCCCTGCCGAAGAACTATTCGGCGGTGACCTCGCGGGAATGGCTGGGTGCCGTGCGGTCCGGCCTCGGGCCGGCTCCTCAGGCGTTCTTGGAGCACATGGCGCGGGTTCTCCGCGACGACTTCGTTCAGATGTTCACGGAGCGAGCGCAGGTCGGGGATTCGACTCTGCTGTCCTGGAGGCTCCGGCGCGACTGGGGAGGCAGCTGGGAAGAGCCAAGGGCGACGCTCGGCCAGTACCTTGACAACCTTCTCCTCCGAACGCCGGAACGGGTGGTCGACCAGTACGAGGCGCTGGCGGTCCGCACCAGTTGGTGGCAGCTGGACCATAACGTGGTGAACGGGGTGCCGCTGATCGACCCGCCGGTCGTCCGGCTGGAGACACGGCCGTACGCGTCCGCGCGCTCGACTTCGGCGACCGTTCGCGCCGAGGCCGACACTCTGGCGGACGTCTCCATCCGCCAGTTCAACCGTGCCCGGGAACTGTACGGACTGCAGCCGGTAGGCGGACCCCTCCGTGCCATGACGTCCCCGGATCCGTACGCCGTGGTGAGTGGGTGGAACGAGAACCCGTTGTACCCAGGGGCCTTCGCCCCGCGGGCCGAGGACCGGCTCGCGGCGGAGGCCACCCACGACGCGCTGGACCTGGTCGCTCGGCTTGGCGAGGAGTCCGTCGGGTCCTTTGAATGGTGGGGCGACTCGCGTCTCGACCCGGCCGATGGGTTCCGGATGACCGAGACGAACCCGTCCGGCCGGCCGGGCGACTTCGTGCGCTGGATCCGGGGGACCGGCCCGGAGCCGACGTCGGTGGGTTCGATGAACTCGGAGCAGGCGGTTCTGTTCACGGCCTACCGGGCCGGAGCGGTGGATCGGGAGTGGCTGGTCCGTGTTCATGACGCGGCCGCGCACGCCGCCTTCGCCGCCTTCGAGGCCGCGCGAACCTCCGGGCGCGATCCGGCCGAGGCGTACGGACAGGCGCATCGGGCCTACACCGAACGGCTTCTGATCCTGTCGAGTTCGGGCCGGCCCACCGAGCACCGCCTCGGTCCGGACCTGAGTCTCGTGCCGCCGATTCCCCGTGGTCACTGGGTATCGATCGGCGGCGCCCGCCATGTCGCCCTCGCGCTCGGCACGCGCGACGCTGATGGTCGCCAGCAGGTGCTGAGCCACTCGCGCCCCTCGGCGGCGGAACTCCCGGGGCAGGGGCACCTCCGGCTGACGACGGTCGAGGAGTTGCTGGAGGAGTTCGGCAGCGAACCGACGGTCACGTCGGTGGCGCCCGCCTGGGCCGTACCGGGTGCCACCAGCGGAGTCTCCGAGCCGGGCGCGCAGGTCGCCAAGCCGGCGCCGTTCGCGACCTGGAAGGATCTGCGGCGCGACGCGCCGGTGACCTCGGTGGCGACGGAACGCGCGTTCGACGCGGGCCCGGACTTCCTGAAACACGCCGCTCCGGAGGGTGGCGATCCGAGGATCGGGCGTCAGGTGCTCGTCCGGGAGCATGTGCAGCGGATCCAGGCCCCGAACGGCCAGTGGGTCCGCTACCACGTCACGGTCATCCCGGTGAAGCCGGTCGGCGGCCTCCGTGCCGAGGATGTCGCGGCCCTTCAGGACGAGCTGAACCGCGAGCTCACCCACTACGTCAACGAGCGCTACTACGCCCTGCCGAAGTCGAACGACCAGTTGCATGTCGACCTGAGACTGGTCGTCGCCCCCGAACACGGGGAGGCCGTCGAACTGGGACCGGGCGTGACAGCGCGTACGGCCGCCCGGCAGTGGGGTCGGCGCGACGACGTCCTCCTCCTGCTGCACGAGGTGTTGCACTACCTCGGACTGGTCGATGAGTACCGCGACCTGCTGTCGGTGTTCCGGCGGTCGGCGACGTCTCCGGCGGTCAAGCGCGACGGCATCATGTCGGCGGCGCCGTTCCATCCGTCCCAGCAGATGCCGGCGCGTCATCTGGCGACGATCGAGGACGTCGTCGACACCACCGTCGTTCTACGCGATCTCCCGCTGGCTCCGGCCTCGGAGTACACGGACCAGGAGCCGGGGCGAGAACCGCGCGGCCCGCTGACCGCCGATCCGCTGGAGCGGACGTCCGCTACGGATCCTCGAACCGCCGTTCCGGACCTGGACGTGGTGGGCCGTCAGGACGACGCGCCGCCGCACGCCGCCGCCCACGCCCCGTCGTCGGGCTCGGAGCCCTTCGTCCCCGAGGACGCCCCGAGACCGATCCTGGCCCGGATCCGGTACCTCCAGGAGGCCATCCGGTACGAGGAGCGCCTGGCGGTCTACCTGTCAGAGCATCCGCTGGTCAACGAGCACCTCGGCCGGATCGTCAAGGACATCTGGGACCGCACGCCGGAAGGCCGCCGGTCGCAGTACGGCAGCGATGACATCTGGCTGGCCGGCGCCGTGGGGATGTCCGCCGAGCGGCTGCAGGAGGTGGTCGACTCGGGCAACCTGCGTGAGCGGGTGACGTTCCTGTTCAACGGGGTGAGCAAGGGCCCGATCCCGCAGCTGCTGAAGGGCGACAACCTGCAGCACCCGGAGATCGAGACCGAGCGCGCCGACCGGGTGGACACCCCGGCCCGTGTCGAGTATGAGAGACGGCTCGCGGAGATCGGGGCCTCGGACCTGGATCCCGACGCCAAGGGGGCCGCCATCACGGCGGCGATGAGAGAGCTCCTGGCCACCGATCAGCCCGCTTCGCAGGTACGGCCGCCGCTCAGCGACGCCGAACGGTCGTTCGTCGGCGAAGGGGAGTCCCTGCCCTGGATCCCCGCCTCGAGCAACCACGAGCTGCTGATGAAGAGCGGCTTCCAGCAGCGGTCGGAGGCCGGCGGAGGACTGGTCATGACCGGCACGTCGGGCTCCGCGTACCTGTTCGCGCACAACCTCCTCCGGATGCCCCGCCGCTGGCGGGGCGTGACGATCGACCTCGGCCTCCTGCGCGCGGCCCTGATCGGCGCGATGCTGCAGCAGAAGCACCACAGCTTCCACGAGGTGATGCGCGGCTTCCAGTTCGCCCTGAACGAGCTGCGGGACCACGACCCGAAGCTGGACTACGTGGACAGCTGGGACCGGTACCAGCACCTGGCCCCCTTCGGCGAGGACGAACTCCGCACGTCCGTGGCCCACGAGGGGAGGTTCCCCGACGAGCACGCTCGGGAGCTGCGAAATCGGGCCGCGGGAGAGGGGCTCGGCCTGACCCGTACGGGTCCGCCGACCCACGCCGGTCCGTCCGCGCCCCTGGACCTGCGGCCCGCGGCGAGCGCCGCGGCGGAGGACGTCCTTCCGCTCATTCCGGCCACGGACCTGGACTGGAAGCGGCGGGTCCTGGAGGCCACGCGGCAATCGGTCGGTCTCTACGAGTGGTCACAGTCGGGGCCCGATGGGGAGGACGGCTTCAAGCTCCTGATGGAGCCGGCGGGCCTCACCAACGACTTCGCCCGGTGGCTCCGCGGCGAGGAACCGGCGCTGTCGTCCCAGAGCAGGATGAACTGCTGGGAGGCGCTCCTCTACACGGCCTCCTGGACCGGTGCGGTCGACCGGACGTGGGTGGAGGGCATCCATCAGCAGGCCGCCCGGGCGGCGATCGGAGTGGTCTACCGGGCGCGCCAGGCCGGGGAGTCGGATGACGAGGCGTTGGCGGACGCGCTGGACGAGGCGTACTTCGGCACACTGAAAGACCTCATGACGGCCGGCGGCTTCACGCGTCATCCCATCGATCCCCGGACGGGACTGACGACGCGGGACATCGCGCCCGGGCATCTCGTGGTGTTCGGCGACATGAACCACGTCGCGCTGGCGCTGGGAACCCGCGACGCTCAGGGCCGCCAAGAGGTCCTGAACAACTGGAACTTCCCCGAGAGAGAGCCAGGGCGGCCGACGACCTTGCCGTCCGGTCCGGGGTTCCTGCAGCGGACCACGGTGGAGGAGATCCAGGAGGCGCTGGCCCTCCTCGACCTCCCCACGACCGTGACCTCCGCGGCGCCGGCGTGGCCGGTGACCCGTACCGACGCCGACCCCCGGAACGGTATGCCGGTTCCGGTGGAGGAGCCGGGCGCGAAGGTCGAGCGGCCGGCGAGTCCCGATCAGTGGCTGGACCGGCGGTTCGACGCGCCGGTGGTCAAGGTCGCGACCGAGCGGTACGACCCGAAGGCGAACTTCCTCGCGGGCGAGTCGGGGAAGAACTCCGCGTGGGAGACGCTGGTCCGGGTCAACGTGCAGCGCGTCCAGGCGGAGAACGGGACCTGGGTCCGCGTTCATGTCGTCACGCTGCCGGTCAAGCCCATGTTCGGCGTGACCGAGGCCGACGTCAGGGCGCTCCAGTCGTCGCTGAACCGCGTCTACGACAAGCACGTGAACCGGGGATACGCGCTCCCGCGGTCGGGTGACCAGCTGTTCATGGCGGTGAAGCTGGTCGTCGCCCCCGATCACGGGGAGGCCGTCGAGATCCGCCCCGGGCGTACCGCGGAGGCCCCGGACCTGAAGCTGACGCGTCCGGACGCCCGGCACTGGGGCCTGCGCGACTTCCTGGTCGTGCTCGCGCATGAGTCGTCGCACGCCGGTGGGCTGCGGGACGAGAACCTGGACTCGGAGTCGTTGTTCCGGCGGCTGGCGACGTTCACCGTCGTCGGAAGCGACGGGATCCGGCGGACGGAGCCGCGTTCGGCGGTCAGGTTCGACGGGCTCATGGCGGGCGGACCGTTCGACCCGGCCCAGGAGATGCCGGCGCGGTACCTGGAGACCATCGAGTCGGTGGTGGACGCGACCGGCGTGCTGCGGGACCACCCGCTGGAGTCGTCCGGCGCGCCGGCCTTCGCCATGGTGGTGACCACCGAGCAGAGCGGCGCCGCGGACACCGTCGCGGCCTCGTCGATCTACGAGGTCGTCGGCGGGCCCTCGAGCCTCCACCTGACGCCGGCGGGGGATGAGGGCGGCCCGGCCGTCCTCATCCCGCTCTCGGACCAGACAGCGCCGCTCTCCGCCCGGCCGGTCAGCGCGTCCTCCCCGGCCCATCCTGTGGTCCTGACCGGCCCGTCCGAGGAGGGTTACGCCGATCGCCTCGCCTCGCTGCTGGCCGCCGACCCGGTCGACCGGTCCGCGGTCGTGGAGCAACTGCGCCTGCGCCGCTCGCTCGGGGACGGCCGGACGGCCGAGTCGCTGGACGCCGCGTTCCAGGAGCGGACCGGGGGAACCTCACTGGCCGAGGCGATGGACGACGCGGTCGTGGAGGGACGCGCGCCGGAGGAACTCGTCGAGGACGTCCTCCGGATGCTCGGCCTGGTCTCGGAGTTCACCCTCGGGGCTCCGCCGCCCGGCCCGATCGCGGTCGCTCCGAAGACGTCGCCGGCCTCGCTGCCCCAGGTCCAGGCCTTCGCCGAGAACCTGCACACGGTGCTGGTGGACCATGAGGACGCGGAGGGCGCGTTCGCTCTGCTGCGCCTCCTCGGCGAGGACCTGCCGCAGGCATGGGCGGTGCAGGACGCCTACCAGGCCCGCTACGGCGCGTCCATCGACCGGCACCTGAACGATCTTTGGGAGCGGGAGCACGGCGACGCCCCATGGCACCGCTGGAACGAGGTCTGGCCGCTGGCCGCCGCCCACAACCTGTTCGGCGCGACCCGGCCGGAGCCGGTGGCGTACGAGCAGGTCGCGCGATGGTACGACCTGCTGACCGAGCTGACCTTCCAGCACTCCGAGCTCGGCGCCGTCCGAGTGCCGAGCGACCACGTCGCCGACGGCTGCTACCTGCGCGCTCATCTGGCCGCGCTGCGACTCCTCCAGTGGGGCGCGCCCGTCGGCAAGATCATGGTCACCCAGGCGGAGGCCGGGTACGGGGCACTGGGCCTGCGCTCCGGCGACCTGCCGGGCCACCTCGGCCCGGTGCGGATCCCTTGGGCGTATCACATCGCCGTGGTGGTGTGGGCGCACGACGTGGCGGGCCGTCCGGAGTGGATGGTCCTCGACACGGCGCTCGATCGCGGGCCGCTGACCGCCGGCGAGTGGCTCACCGCCATCGGCGTCGATCCCGACAACCCGCGCAACCTCTTCCTGACCGGCGATCTGGACGACGTTCAGGCGGCGCTGTGGGAGGAGTTCGACAAGGCCCCGGCCTCCTGGTGGTTCTCCGACGGGGTGCCGCACCCGACGGGCCGGGCCATCGCGACGGTCACGGAGGCGCACGCCGAGGCGCATCCCCTGTTCTCCGGCGCGGGGAACCTGGCCCATGCCGACGCGAGCCTGCGCGAGCAGGCCGGGACTCTGGTCCAGCACGCCGTGGCGATGCGGGAACTCCGGTACGCCCGGCACGCGGGGCGCGTCCTGGAGGAGCTGCGGAGCGCGGGCACACCGGCCGAGGAGGCGGCACTCCGGCTGGAGACCGAGCTCGGGGGCGCCAGCCCGCGTCGCGGTACGCTCGCGCGCTACGCCGACCTCGACCGATCGCTCCGCGACGTGCTCGGCGCACGGCATGACGACCTGGCCGGCAGACTCTTCCCGCCGGAGGAGGACGGCCGACAGCCGTCGGTGGACGAATTGGCCGACGCGCTCGCCCGTACCTCCCTGTCCGCGAACGCCGGCGAGGCGATCGTGCCGTCCGAGACGACGGTGGAAGAGCCCGCGCCGGTGCCGTCTCCGCCGCCGGACTGGCCGCGGTGGACGAGCGCGCCGCAGGCCCGGCCCGCGACCGCCGAGGACATCCCGGCGGACCTGACGCGCCCGGAGGACACCGACGACCTCCCCGAATCGCCGGTCAGGTTCGGGCATGTCTACGACTCTCCCTCCTGGGCCTCGGCGCGCACCGTGTACGAGCGCGCCCTCGGGCGGGTACTGGGGTCGGACCCGGAGGTCGTCCACGCCGCCCGCGACGCCGCCCGCCGTCTGTACGTCACGCTCGCCCGCCGCATGGGAGCCGACGCCGCCGCCGGCGGCTTCCGCGTCGCCTCGGGGGCCGAGCTGGAACGGCTGCTCGGCGAGGACTCGGAGTGGACGCTCCAGGACGTCATGACCGGGATCCACGAGGCGGTCCACTACCACCACGCGGCCCTGACCGAACTGTGGAAGGACGTCCCGCACGCCCGGGAGCAGCGCAGCGACGAGTGGCGCACCGAGATGCGCGACGTCCGCGGCTACCAGGTGCATCTCCTGCCCCCCGACCAGACCGAATGGCTGCTCCGCGTCTACCGGCGGCTCGGCTTCGGACCGGAACACCGACGGCTGTTCCTCCAGGCGGCCATCTCCTGGGGCACGGCCACGTCGCAGCCGCTGTTCGACGTGCTGCGGGCCTGGCGCTGGGCGGGCCTCGGCGGTGACTCCCGCTCCACGGTGCCCAAGAAGGTGCTGTCCGGCGAGGCGGCGGACCAGTACGCCTGGACCGACGAGGAGTTCGGCCCACGCGAGCGCACCGATGACCGGGAGCTGCTCGCCGACCTGACACCGCCGCACCTGCTGACGTACGACGTGCCGGCTCCCGCCCCGGCCGAAGGCGCCGGCGAGCGGGACCTGACGACGCGGGCGTCCTGGACGCCGACCTCGCGCAGGCGGATCTTCACCGCCGCACCGGGCGAGGAACCGTGGCAGCGCATCACGGACTCCGACGGGGAACTCGTCGGGTTGCACCTCTTCCCGTCGTTCGACTGGTCCCTCCGCGCGTCGTTCTACGGCGGGCTGCGCGAGATGACCGGCATCGTCTGGCGCTGGTCGGAGGGACGGCTGCAGGGAGCGCGGTTCACCCCGCCGCTCACGAACCCGGGACGGACCGCGTTCACCGCGGGCCACGGCGTCGACCTGGCGTGGCGCGTGGACCTCGTCAAGGCGGCGGCGCGGCGGCTCGCGAGCCTGGGGTACACCGACAACGTGGTCCTGGTCTGCACTCCCGTGCGGACGGGCCGGGACGACCTCGACTCGACGGCCCACGAGACCGGCATGGTCATGCACCGGGTGACCCACGGCGTCGCGGTGACGGCGTCCGGGCACTTCCACCTCGCGCCGCAGGCCGATGGCCGGCCCAGCGCGTGGCGGGTCGTCCATCCCGACGGCCGTACGGAGGACTTCCCCGCGCAGGAGACGCTGACCTGGGACGTGCCGGCGTCGGAGTATCCGGACGCGCCCTACTTCAATACGGCCGGCGGTGCGCCCGGCGGCGTGGGGACGTATGGGCCGCCGTCCGGGATTCCCTCGGGCTCCGAGGGGTCGGCCGACGGTGGTCTCACACCACCCCACACCCTCACCGACGACGCGTTGCCCCCCGTATCCGCCGAGACCGACCGGGGGATGCTGCTGAGCTGGACCGACCCGACCGGCCGGCACCGGTTCTTCGGCCATGAGCCGGGTACGGGCGAGAGCACGGGGATCCCCGGGTTCGAGCGGGGCGCTCGCGCGGCGTGGGCGGCCGCGCACCGGGACACGCTCACCGCCCCGCACGAGAGCGCGCGGCCGGCCGGACCGAGGAATCCGATGGCGGCCCCGGGATACCGGCTGCGCACCGGCGAGGTCGTGCCGGCCCGCGACGGCGAGTCGTCCGGCGAGAGCCTGCCGGTCCACACCGGCGAGTCGTCCGGCGAGGTCGCGTCGGTCCATGAACGCGGTCCGGCCGGCCGGACCGCGCGCCCGGCGGCCGGGATCCGGAAGGGGTACGGGGCCGGCAACGCGATGACGTTCACCGACCTGTACTCGCGCGAGCAGGCGCCGGAGACCGGCGCGGTCTCCTCGCCCGGCCGGAGACTCGGCGGGAACGACGCGGACGCTCACCTCGCGGGCCTGGCCAAGACCTTCACCGACCCGGTGATCGCCGAGCGGCCCCGGCCGTCGAGGGACCCGTTCGCGGGCCCCGGCCACATGCTCGGCGAGGGGGACGGCAGGGGCGCGGGCATTCCGGGCCTGGACAACGACGTCCGCGCGGAGTCCCAGCGACTGCGGGCGGAACGCGGGCCTGCGAGGGTCCAGCCCCCTGCGCTGTTCGCCAAGGCCAGGATCGTCACCCTCGGACAGGTCACCGACACGCGGACCGAGGGCGGCGGCCGCGCGCCGTCGGCGGGCGGCACCGGCGGGCTGCTGGAGACGCGCTCCGGCGACGGCACCGTCACGATGCTCGAAGAGCCGACGCGGCCGACGTCCGCGCCGGAGACGAGCACGGAGGCGGACGCCTCCGTGACCGAGCGCCCGCCCGCGCCTCAGGGCACCACCGCCGAGCCCGAACCTCCGGCCACCGTCCCGCCGACCGAGCAGGCCGGGGGCGAGGTCGAACCGCCGGCCACCGTCCCGCCGACCTCGAGGATCGAGGCCGAGGAGACGGCCACCTCTCCCGCGTCCGCGGGGACGCTCACGCCTCCCGCGCCCGAGGAGTCGGTCACCTCTCCCGCGATCGAGGAGACGGTCACGCTCCCCGCCCCCGAGGAGACGGTCGTCCCTCCCGCGTCCGTCGCTCCGCCCGCGCCGACCACCGCGCTCGGCCGGGCGCGGGAGGTGCTGGCCGGGCTGTCGGAGGAACGGCGTGCCGAGGTCATGGCGCAGGCGTCGACGCTCGTGGGCGACCTGAGCGGCCGGGTGCCCTCGCTCCAGGACCCCGGGGGCCGGGTGCCGTGGGAGGACTGGGCCGGGCTGCGCGTCGCGGCCGAGATCGCCCGGTCCGGTCCGGAGGCCGGTGAGCGCCTGGCCCGCGACCTGGACGCCTCGTACCGCGAGCGCGCCCGGAGGGCGACCAACGCGGGGGAGACCGTGCCCTCGACCCCGCTCGGCCGCGCGCGGCAGGTCCTGGCCGGGCTGTCGGAGCGGAGCCGTGCCGAGGTCATGGGGCAGGCGTCGATGTTCGTGGGCGACCTGAGCGGCCGGGGCCCCTCGGTGCGGGACTCCGGTGGCGAGGTCTCGCGGGTCGACCAGGCGGGCCTGTTGGTGGCGGCCGAGATCGCCCGATCGGGCACGGCGGCCGGTGAGGCTCTGGCGCGGGACCTGATGCACGACCTCGACGAGCCGCTCGTGCCGCGGGTCCTCATCGACGAGGCCCGGGAGAACGTCGCCCGGACCACGGCCGGCCTGCTGCGGAACAACGAAGAGGCCGACCACCCGCGGATTCGCCACGAGGCCCGGCTCATCATCCGGCAGCTCACCGGGATCACCCTGGACGACGAGAGCGCGGCGGCGCGGGGCCTTCAGCGGGTCCTGCTGGTGACGGAGGCGGAGATCGCCTGGGCGGGTCACCGGGCCGCCGCCGACCTGGCGGCCGACATCCTCGGCCTGCCGCGCCTCCCGGACACCCGGCTCCTCGACGAGTTGACCGGCGCCGCCCGGTTCGATCTCGGCCGGGCACGCGCGACGCTCGGCCTGCTGTCCGACGTCCGGCGCGCGCAGCTCCGGCGGGAGACCGACGCCATCGTCCGGGCGGCGCTCAGCGGGTCGGCCCTCGAACGGGCGCCGCGGGAATGGCGGGAACTGGTCGCCGCCGAGATCGCCCGGTCCGGCCACACGGCGGGCGAGGACCTCGCGCGCGACCTCGTGCTGCGCGAGCAGTCGGCGGCCGAGACGGTCGCGAAGACCCGGTGGGGCAGGGCCGGCGACCGGACGGTGGCGCTGTGGCTGCCCGGCCAGGGCAGGTCCGCGCTGCCACGGGACGCCGAGACGCTCTCCCGGCTGAGCGAGGTCGTGCCCGAGGGGATGGTGCTGGTCGTCGGGGAAGCGCAGGACGGCCTGGCCACGGCCCGTGAGCAGGAGCTCAAGGCCTACGCGATGGCGAAGGCCGTCGAGCGGCTGGCACCCGGCCTGCACCCGCTCCTGGTCATGGACAACGGCGCGAGCCTCGCCGAGCCCGTGTCGCGGGCGCTGAACGGGCCGGTGGTGGCCACTCCGCACGAGGCGGTGTTCGACCGGGGGACCGGCGACCTGGTCTCGCGTCCCTCCGGAGACACCGGGACGGAGGAAACCCGCCGGGAGGCGTGGTTCCGGATGTTCATCCCGGGAGACCGGGAGGGCCTGCCGGTCACCCCGGGGCTGCTCACCTCGGTCGAGGGCGAGCATGAGATCACCCCGGAGCCGCTCACCTCGGTCGACAGCGGGCGCGAGGCGGAGTCCGTCGTCGAGCCGGATCCGCTGCCGTTCCCCCCGGACGCCGAGGCCGAGACCGAGGGCGAGGCGCCGCCCGCCCCGCCGGGACCGCCCGTGCCGACGGAGCCGTCGGATCCGCCGGCACCGGCGCGGTCGGCGGGGATGACCCCGGTCACCGTGGACCCGATGGTCGTCCGGGCCGGTGTTCCGCGCGAGGACCTCCCGCAGATTCTGGAGGTCGTCGCCCGTATCCGGCAGGAGCTGGACCGGGCCGGAGCGCGTTACACCCAGGAGGACGTCGACCTGCTCCCGCAGCGGCTGCTGGCCAACTTCCCGCACCTGCTCGGGGGGCTGCAGGTGCCGATGGGCGACGCCGAGGTGCTGGTCAGGCTCGACGCGACCGATCCACAGAAGGTGGAGAATCCGGCCGGTTCGACGCGGAAGGTGTCGAACCTGCCGCCGGTCGAGGGCGAGCACAAGGCCGGCGGCACGGTGAACTCGGTCTTCGCGACCGGCGCGCACACCCAGAGCGTGTCCGGGCAGACCGGCGCGACGCGTGGGGCGATCTCGCTGTCCTTCGGCATCGGCGCGACGCCCTTCGCGCTCCAGGTCGTCAGGGTCGGCGTCTCGCTGTCCGGCACCGCCAACCAGTCCAACCGGTCCACCACCCACATCGCCGACGCCGAGGGTGGTCACGTCGAGGTCGCCGACGGCGCCCACACGCTCCTCGCGTACACCGGGCAGTGGTCGTTCCAGGTCCGCGTCGGGTCGGCCCGAGGCTGGGACACCGTTCCGGTGCACCGGATCGACGACCCGACCGACGAGAAGCTGCTCGTGTGGGTTCCCGACAGCTACCTCGCGACCGCGCCGGCCCAGGTCACCGCGACCGGTGCCGCGGTGAAGACCGGGAGGCTGCCGGCCTTCTTCTTCGCCTCCGGCCTGTCGCACCTCCCCGAGGTGTTCGACGCGACAGTGGCGGAGCTGCGGCAGCGCGGACTGGACCTGCCGGTGGGCGGCCAACTGCGCAAGGAACTGCTCCAGAAGCTGTGGAACCTCAACATGCATCTGGACGCGGCCGTCAACAACGCCGACGGCGGGTACCAGTTCGACCTGCACAACGAGCACGGGCGGCCGGTGGCCACGGTGTCGGTCCGCTCCGAGCTGCCGGCCGGCGCGGTCCGGGTCGGTGCCACCAGCAAAGAGTCCGCCGTCGAGAACGTGCGGACCCTCATCTCCGGCTCCAGCGGCGGTCACGGCCTCACGAACAGCAGCACCCTGACGCTCCCGAGCCTCGACTTCGGCCTGCAGCCGTTCCACAACACCGACGTCGGCATGGGCGTGTCCGTCAACCTGTCCTACACGTCGTCGAACACGGACTCGATCTCGGCGGGCAAGGTCGGCCTCTACGTCGTGGTGCCGCGCTACGTCGGCCACACCGGCGCGTACCGGATGTCGTTCCGGCACCGGGTCACGGTCAGCGTCCGCGGCAGCGCCCAGCCGGGGACGACCCGCCCGATCGACGGGAACGCGCTGGTCCGGGTGCCGGAGCCGATGGCGTACGAGCACGGTCTGCCGGTGGACGCGGAGGCGCTGAAGGGGGCGCAGACGGGCGGCACCCGGCCGTACGTCGAGGGCGACATCCGCCGTCGCGGCCAGCGTGCGATGCCGGCGAATCCCGCCGATCACCCGGCGCCGCCGCCGTGGCTCGCGCAGGCCAAGGGCGTCGGGACGGGCCTGCCCTTCTGGTCCGAGGGCACCGTCCAGCGGGTGCGGAACGCGATCAAGACGGTGGCCCGCGCGCACGGGTTCCTGCCCGCCCGGGACGACCACCCGTTCGCCGACTACTCCCTGCTCGGCCACGGCAACAAGCTCGACAGCCAGGCCGACATCCGCCGGCAGATCGAGAAGTTCGCCTCCGACCGCGGCCTGAGCACCCACTTCGACCAGGTCCACCAGGACGGCATGGTCTTCACGCTGAAGAAGCGGCGTGGCGGCATGGGAGTCGACTGGGACGTCGACTCCATGAAGATCACTATCAAGGCGCGCGGGACCGGCTCGGCGCCGCGGTACCTCGGCACCGCGGAGGACTACCGCATCGTCAACCTGGTGATGGGCATGAGCAGCGCCGGCATGTCCGTCTCCCACTCGCGCAAGATCGCGCTGGGTTTCAAGGTGCGGGGCCTCTACCAGGTGCTCAAGGGCGCCGTCATGGGCCTGGAGTACCAGCGGAGCGCCGGCGCGAGCGACGCGATGAACGTCCTCACCAACCTTCCCCAGCTCATGGAGTTCGACGGGCCCACCCACGAGTTCGAGGTGACGCGGGACCTGGAGATCGGCTTCGAGCTCCAGCACTCGGGAAAGCAGGGCCGGGTCCTCGCGGGCCGGCGCAACCCGCCGCCGATCACGCTCCCGGGGGAGACCGCACGGGTGTTCACGCTGCCGGTCACCGAGGAGGGCGGCCCCACGTCGAGCGGTCCGACGCCGGCGCGCGTGCTGGAGCAGGGCGTCGTGACCTTCCTCGACACCACCGGCGTCCGCGACGCGGTCCAGGGGCTCGGCCACCTGACCGATCCGGCGGGAACGGCGTCCTCGCTGCGGGACACCTTCGCCGGCACGGACTCCATGCGGTCGTACTTCAAGGAGCTCCTGGGCGGTCAGTACACCACCGAGAACGCCTTCGAGTCCCGCCTGATCCGCGACCGGCTCGGCGCGATCGACATCCGCGGCAAGCTGGGACCCGCCAGCTTCGCGGGCGCCAGCGCCCACAAGGCGGTCACCGGCATCATCAAGCTCCAGCTGATGGAGGGCAAGGCCACCGCCACGAGCTCCCACGGCGTGACCTGGGAGCAGCTCGACCTCGCGGCCGGCGGGGACGCGGGGCCTGCCCACCTGACCGGGGAGACGGACCTCAACCGGCACTGGCAGTTCAACCGTTCGCGCACGAGTGGCCGCACGGGCGGCAAGGAGCTCCTGCAGCTCGATTTCAACCGGGTGTACTTCTTCCGGAGCACGGTGAACTTCGACGTGCGGAGCCGCCTGGAGAAGCACTCCAAACTGCTGCCCAGCGGCAGCACGCACCACAGTGAGACCGTGGGGCCCCGCCTGGTGGAGTTCGCGCTGCCCGAGCCGGAGGCCCTGACGCAGTACGCCGACGGTCACCTGCCGATCTCCGACCGCCAGCTCAGGGACGCCATGCTCCGCTGGCACATCGGCAGGCTGAAGCTCAGCGGGGACCTCGCGGCGAAGATCCTGATGCGCTGGCACAGCGAGGTGCCCACCCTCCCGAAGGACGCCAGGGTAGGGCGCGACAAGCTGGTCCGCACGCTCGTCCGGCTGCACGAGGTCGGCGCGGCCCCGATCCTGGACGAGCGGGTCCGGGACCGGTTCAACACCGCGTTCGGGCGGCGGCTCGGCGCCCCGCACGACCCGTTCACCGCGCCCGACATGCCGGAGGACGTCGTCGCGTACGCCGAGGACCGGGCGCCGCTCACCGACCAGCGGCTCGGCGAGGTGCTGAGGGGCTGGCTCGACGGCGATCTGCGGCTCAGCGGCGACGTGGTGGCGCGCCTCCTGATGCGCTGGCACGCCGAGGTCCCCGAGCCGCCCTCCGGGCTGCCGGTGAACCGGGCGCCGCTCGTGGGCATCCTGGCCGGCCTGCACACGGTCGGCGCGGTGCCGATCACGTCCCTGGAGATCCGCGACCGGTTCAACGCGACGTTCCGCCAGAAGCTGTCGCACCCGCGCCTTCCGTTCGACCGGATGACGCTGCCGGAGTACCTCACCAGGACGGACCCGGGCGGCTTCTTCCTCGGTCACCACGGCGTCCACCGCTGGACCCACGACGACGGCCGGACGACGGAGCAGATCGTCCGGCAGCAGATCGACCGGGCGGCCCCGGGCCTGCTGGGGGCCGACCCGCTCCTCTGGGACGGGAAGGGCCGCCGGATCGGCCGTATGCAGGGCGGGGTGGACCTGCTGCAGGCGATCCTGGCGGAGGGACGCGACCAGATGCTCTGGGAGGAACTGCCCTCCCAGAACGGCTTCACCTTCTACCTGGTCAACCCCGTCGGCCCGGTGCTGACCGACGTCGTCAGGGTCCGGCTGAGGGCCGAGCGCATCTCCGAGCCGGAGGTGCACGACTACCGGTGGAACACCGGCCTCGCGGTCTACTCGCACGGCTACGTCGGCACCGCCCAGTCCAGGTCAAGGGACGGTTCGCAGGCACTCGTCCTGCCCAAGTTCAGCGCCGGCGGCACCAACGCCAGCGGCTCGGCCGACATCAAGACGGCCGAAGGGCACCACCGTGGCACGACCCGCGCGGAGAACGCGGTCAGCGAGATGACCGACTACGACTGGGCGAACCACTACGGCGTACGGGTCCGTCAGCGGCTGATCGTGGAGGTCGACCGGCTCGACATGGCCGGCCGCCCCCTGGACAACCTGCTCCTCGGCGGACTGGACCGGTGGACGCACCACAGCGCGACCGCCCGGGCCACCGTGGACGGCACGCTGGACTTCCAGTTGCCGCACGCCCTCGCCGAGAGCGGCACGCTGCACGGCCCGGAGCAGGTGCGGAACCTCCTCCCGCTGCCGAAGCTGAACCGCAACCTGGCCGTCGTCGGCATGACGGCGGACGGCCTGCTGCCCGCCGCCCGGAAGCTGCTGGACGGCCTGCTGGGGCCGCGCTGGTACGAGAAGGCGCTCGGCGCCGAGGCCGGCGATCCCGGCGTACGGTCCTTCCAGTCGCTGCCGTTCCTGCTGTCGCGGTCGCACCTGGTCAACCACGTGCTCGAGGCCACCGGCGGCGGCAAGTACCGGCTGCCGCCCGACCTGTTCCGGGCCGGCGACTCCGACCTGCGCGCGGCGATGTCGCTGCAGGGGGAGCTGTTCGACGCGCAGGTCGTCATGCGGATGGCCGACGGCAGCGGCGTCGGCCGCTACATCAAGCACCAGAGCGGGACCACCGCGAACAACAGCAGCGACCTGACGCGCGGCACCGGCGACTACGGCCTCGGTGGCACCGACACGATCAACCCGCAGCCCGCTCCGCCGCCCGGCACCGAGGCGCCGCCGCACCGTCCGGACGACTCGTGGGCGCTGAACCACGGGGGCAGCCGTGTCACGTCGGCCAACCAGAACAGCGCCGGCACCGAGAACTACCGGCGCGAGCAGGACGTCAAGGAGTACGGCTCGAAGCTGCTGGTGCGCCTGCGCGGCCAGTTCCGGCTGGAGGCGCAGAAGATGCGCCACCACCTCCTCACGCCGAACAAGCCCAAGCCCGTCGGCGCCCCGGTCCGCAGCGACCCGGTCACCGGCGACGTGTACGTGGAGATGTTCGAGGCGCAGTACGAGGAGCTGCGCGCGGAGCTGGCCGCGAACGAGCGGCAGGCCCGGCAGGCGCTGCGCGACCGGGTCGACCCGAACGCCTGGGCCCGCCTGAACACCGCGCCCCGCTTCGACCTGGCCCCGCTGCTCGCCGACGCGGCCGTGTACCGCCCGGACCCGACCCACCCGCAGCCCGGGCCGCGGCCGAAGTACGCCGCCTCCCAGGCCCACCAGGCCCTGGTGAGCCACCTCCGGGAGCAGGGCGGCGCCCGCGGCCCGCTCGTGCTGACCCACGGCGCGAACACGCGGGTCCTGCACTACCGGGCGATCCTCGACTGGGCCGCGCGGACGATCCGCGACGACCTGGCCGCCGCGCGCGCGGCGGACCCGTACCTGCCGTCGCCGGCCGTCCCCGAGGTCTACGAGCAGCGGAGCGCCAGGCCGGACGCCCGCCTGTTCGACGGCCTGACCGGCTCGGTCGACGACGAGATCACCGCGATCATCAACGAGGTGAACCGGGTCCACGCGCTCCGCCCGGACAACCCCGCCGGCGCGCCCGCCGCGCTGCCGCCGGAGGCCGCGCTGCTCTCGCTCGACCCGGTCCACCTGGCCCGCGACGTGGCGCGGGAGCTGGCCACGCACGTCCGGCTGGACGTCACCCGGCCCGACGGCACGGTGCGCAGCCACTGGGCCGACCCGAGCGGCCGGCTGTACGCCTTCGACCCCACCACGTTCAACGATCTGACGCTGACCGCCGACGACGCGTCGAACGCCGGGCTCTGGACCGACGACACCCGGCAGGCCGCCGCCGACCACGGGCTCGACCCGATCGACCTCGCCCGGCTGTACCGCACCTCCTGGGCGCACCAGCGGACCTTCGAGCAGGCGGTGCTGGCCGAGATCGCCGAGCGCCAGGAGCGCATGGGCGCGGCGCACCCGGCGCTGCCCGGCCTGTTCGGCCGGGCCGTGCGGGCCGCCGCCGCCTGGCGGGGGATCGTCGCCCGGATCGAGACGGAGCACGCCGCGGCGGCCGGGGAGACGACCCGGGCCCAGCGGGTGCTCGACGACCTCCAGCGTGCCCTGGACGACCTCTACACGCAGCGGACGCGGCTGATCCTGGACCTGTCCCCGGACCGGACCGCGCTGGACGGCCTGCGGACCCGGATCTCGGATCTGGAGGCCCGGCAGGCCGAGCAGCGGGAGCTGCTGGAGCGGCACGAGGAGTCGACGGCCTACCTGACGCCGCTCCTCGAGGACGCGCGTCACGGGCACCGGGAGACGGAGGAGGTCCTCGCCGACCTGCGCGTCACCGGGCGGGGTGCCGGGGCCGGCGACGCGGCGCGCTGGACGGCGGAGGCCGTGCAGGAGGCCATGGACCGCCTCACCGCGTCGGAGTCCGCCCTGGACGGGCGGCGGGTGAACCTGGCGTACCGGCGGCGGCCGGCGCCGTCGATCGAGCAGGCGGTCCAGGGGCTGCACGACACGCTGTCGGCGGCCGGGGACGGCGCGGTCGCCCTGGCCGTCACCACACGCGCGGACGGCACCGCCGGGCGGTTCACCGTGGTCGCCGACCGAGGCGAGATCCGGTGGTTCGAGGCCGTGTCCGGACTCCCCGTGCGGCCCCCGGAGAACGCCGGGCGGCTGTACTCCCTCGACCTCGACCGGAACGGCCTGCTGCTCGACCCGCCCGCCGGGCTGGACGGGCCACGGTCACAGGTCAGGTCGTTCACCTCGGTGCGCGACCTCGCGCTCGCCTCCGTCACGGACCACCTGAGCTCCGGCCTGGCCGGGCAGGTCGCGCGGCGGACGGAGGCGCATTCGCGGCCCACGCTCGACCAGGCCCTGCTCGCGTTCGAGAACCGGCTCGTCGACCGGAGCGCGAGCATCGCCGCGCTGACGGACACCCCCCGGCCGCCCATCGTCAGCCTGGACACCGCGCGGCGCGGCGGCGTGCCGGACGACGCCTACCTCTACCGGAACGAGCAGGGCCACCACGGGATCGGGCCGTCCGACGCGGAGGTGGAGGGCTGGACGCCGCTGGGCCCGCTGGCGGACTTCATCCCGGTCTTCTGGCTCACCCACGGCGCGCCGGCCCGGCCCGTGACCGTTCAGGACGTCGCCCGCGGCGGGTTGGGCGCGGCGGTCCGGTTCCTGGCGGAGGCCGGCGACCGGACCTGGGAGGAAGACGTCCTGCGGGCGATCGAGGAACGACCCGACCGGCTGGCCGAGGAGGTCGACCGGATCCCCGACGACCTGCCGCCCGGGACGTGGATCTGGTTCATCGGCCCGTCCCGGATGGGGGCCGTGGCGGTGGTCTCGGACCCGGCGGGCGCCACCAGGTACCGCGTCCTCCTGGCAGGCTCGGCCGCCCCGCGCGAGACGCGTTCCCGGGTGGGACTGGCGCCGCTCGACAACGGCCGGCACACGCTCGTCGTCGCCCGGCCCCGCACCGCCGACGACGCTCAGCCGTCTTCGCCCTACCGGAGCCTGCGGCAGCGGACCGAGGTGTCCGACTTCCACGTCATCGAGGTCAACGCCGTCCTCCGCACCTTGGGGTACACCGGCGGCCCGGTGGATCGCGCCCGGGTCGAGCAGGCGCTGCGCGACCCCGAGCTGCCGCCCGGCCCCACGGACCCCAGGGGCCTGGCGAACGACCTCGCCCACTGGATCGCCTTCGACGGGGACCTGGCGAAGATGCCCAGGCTGCGGGGCGGCTCGGACGCCGCGGGAGGCATCCCGGGCGTGACCGGGATCTCGGGGGCGTCGTCGAGCGGCAACCCCATGCCGGTGACGGTGGTGCGGGGGCCGGTCGAGGAGATCTCCGAGGAGGAGCCGGCGGAGGACCTCTCCTCCGAGTCCTCCGAGGACGAGGTCGAGAGCGTGACCGGCGACCACCGGCAGGTCGCGCCGCCCGCCCCCGTGCGGCACGTCCGGTGGGCCGACCAGCAGGGCGACACCACCGCCTCGGAGGAGAGCGGCGCGGAGTTCGAATCGGAGGAGTCCGAGGACGAAGCGGAGCCGCTGTCCCTGGACGAGCTGCTCGGACAGGCGCGCGTGGGCGTGGTGGACGACCGCCCGGTGGCGCTCTGGCTGCCCGGAGCGCCCAGGGACGTGGCCTTCGACGAGGCGACGGTCGCGCTGCTGGGTGACCTGGTGCCGCCGCAGACGGTGTTCGTCCTGGGCCGGGTGGAGAACGGCGCGCTGATGGCCGGGGGCCGGCCGATCGAGCCGACCACGCTGATGGGGCTGCTGGCCGCCCGCGCCTCCGGGCATCAGCCGTTCCTGCTGATGCCCGGCTCCGGTGAGGTCGCCACGTCGCTGGCGGACCTGAGCGGCGGGCCGGTGCTGGCCGCGCCGCGCGGCGTGCGCTTCGACCCGGCCAAGGGCACGCTGACGGCCGTCGGCAGCGGCAAGGAGGCGATGCGGGGACCGGAGTCCGCGTCCTCCTCGCGTGACGGGGCCTACGTCGGGCGGTTCCGGATGTACCTGCCGGGCGAGTCCGCGAGCACGCCGATCCACTCGGAGCTGACCGGCCCGGCGGCCGGGGCGCACGGCACGCCTCCGGCCCCACCGGAGCGGGCGGTGATGCGGCCGGTGATGGTGGATCCGGCGGCCCGGTCCATCGGGGTGCCGCGGGTGGGCCTGCCGTACATGGCGCAGGTGCTCACGGCGGTCCGGCGCGCGCTCACCGCGTACGGGTTCCCCCCGTCCGAGAAGGACATGGCGGGGCTGGTGCAGCGGCTGGTGAGCAACTTCACGTACACGCTGGGCGACAGCGGCGACGACGCCAACACCAGCGGCCTGATGGTGCCGTTCGGGGACGTCGAGCTGCTGGTGACGTTCGACCCCACGGACCCGTACACCGTCGACAACATGGCGGGCTCCACGACCCGGCCGTCCACCCTGCCCGCGCCGGAGGGCGAGAACGTCGGCTACGAGACGATCAACGCCGCGTACGCGACCGGCGCGCACGTCGAGACCCACGCCGGCCAGACGGGGGCGACGCGAGGCGCGCTGTCGCTGACGTTCGGGATCGGCGCGGCGCCGTACCTCGTGCTGCAGGTCGTCAAGGTCGGCGTCGGGGTGTCGGGCGTCGCGAACCAGTCGAACCGCAGCACGAGCCACATCGCCGACGCCGAGGGCGGCCACGTGGAGGACGCCCGGATCGACTCGAACCTGGTGGCCTACACGCCGAACATCGCGCTCAAGATCCGGGCCAACCCGAAGAAGGGGCTGGCCCAGGACTGGGAGCACATCAGGCCGTTCCGGATCCAGGATCCGGGCACCGAGAAGCTGCTGCTGTGGATGCCCGAGCCGTACCTGAAGGCGACGGCGCCCGACCAGGTGACCGCGACCGGTGCGGGCGTGAAGTCGACCAAGCTGCCGCCGCACTTCTACGCCTCGGGCCTGACGAACCTGCCGAAGCTGTTCGACGAGGTCATCGGCGTCCTGGCGGCACAGGGGCTGCAGTTGAGGATCGGCAGTGAGCCACGCGCGGAACTGCTGCAGAAGCTGTGGAACCTGAACACCCACCTCGACAAGGCGATCAACGACCGGAAGCAGGGCTATCCGTTCACGCTGCACGACAAGCGCGGCTCGGTGCTCGCGGTCGTACGGCTCCACGGCGACCGGCTGCCCCAGGCGCGCCGGGTCGGCGCGACCAGCGACAAGGTCCACATCGAGAACGTCCGCACCGGCATCCGCGGCATGAGCAGCGGCCACAGCCTCTCCAACTCGACCAGGTGGACGGTGCCGAGCGTCGAGTTCGACCTGGCACCGCTGCCGCTGCAGGCCGACGAGTTCGGTCTGGGGATCAGCGTGGCGGCGCCGTTCACCGACGCGAACTCCGAGTCGCTCTCCGGCGGCCGCGTTGGCCTGAACGTCGTGGTGCCGAGGGCCACGGGGCACACCACCGGGAACGACATGCAGTTCGGTCTCTACGGCGTGGCCCACGTCCGCGGCGCCACGACGTCGCCCTCGAGCCTGACGAGGACGCCGGTGGTCCGCAGCCGCGCGCTCGTCCGGGCCACCGAGACGGAGGCGTTCGAGCACGGGTTGCCGGTCGACAGGGAGGCGTTCAAGACGGCGCCCGAGGGCAGGACGGTGCCCTACCGCGCCGACGCGCTCCGCGACACCGGCCGGCGGACGGAGGATCCCGAGACCAAGCGGCCACCGGCGTACCTGCTGAAGCGCACGGGCATCGGCACCGGCTGGGCGCAGCCCGAAGAGTCGACCGTCGAGGCCCTGTACGACGCGCTCGCGACGCGGCTCAAGGCCCACGGCTTCCTGCCGGAGAACGACGATGACCCGTTCGCCGGGGAGCACTTCTATACCCACGGCAACAAGGTGCTCAGCAGGCTGGACGGCCAGGACCAGCTCCGCAAGTGGATCTCGCTCTGGGGGCTGAGCTCCTACTGGGACGTGGCGCACCAGGACAAGTACACGTTCACCCTGCGCCTGCGCCGCGGCGGCGCGGGCATGGACCTCGACGTCGACTCGGCCAAGGTGACGATCGGGATCACGGAGCGGGTGGAGGCGCCGCCGAAGTACCTCCGGTCGACGGACGCCTACACGACGGCGAACCTGCCGATGGCCATGGACAGCGCCGGGCAGTCGGTGACCCACACGCGCAAGATCGCGATCGGCATCAAGTTCAAGACGCTGTTCCGGTTCCTGAAGACGGCCCTCCTAGGGGTGGAGTACCAGCGCACCGTCGGGGCCACCGACGCCGTGAGCTTCCTGAGCAACGTCCCGCAACTCCTCGAGATCCCCGGGCTGCTGGACGTGTGGGAGGTGACCTACGACCTCCACGCGAAGATCGAGTTCCAGCACTCCGGCCGGATCGGGAACATCGCCAAGGGACGGCGCGACGTCACCCTGCCGCCCCTGCGCGGGCAGAAGGCCACGGCGTACCTGATGCCGTTCACGGAGGCCGAACAGCCCTCGGCCACCGACCTGTCGCCCCGCGAGGTGATGCTCCGCGAGAAGTGGACGCCGGCCGAGGCCCTGGAGCAGGCCGTGGTCTTCCATCTGGACGCGACCGGCCTGACGCCGGCGGCGGCCGCGCTGCTGAAGGACTTCACCGGCCCGGCGGGAGTCGCGGACCGCGAGGTGAGCGCGTTCGCCGGCCTGTTCATGGTCAAGGCGCACCTCAAGGAGATCCTGAACGGCGAGTACACCACCGACGGGCCGTTCGATCCGGGGTGGCTCCGCGACCTCTTCGGCGCCCTGGACCTGTCCGGCGACCTCGGGCCGTCCCGGTTCATGGGCGCCACCTCCGATCCGTTCGTGCTCGGTCTCATCTACCTGTTCCTGCTGGAGAACAGGATCAGCACCAAGGACTCCCACGGTTTCGGCTGGGAACAGCTCGACCTGGCGTTCGGGAACGTGGCGGGGGAGGCGAGCCTCACCGGCGAGTGGGACTTCAGCCGGAGCTGGCAGTGGAACACCTCGCGAGGGTTCGGGCGCGGAGCCGCCAAGGAGCTCATCCAGATCAAGGTCGGGCGCGCGTTCCTCTACGTGGCGCCCGCGAACTTCACGGTGCGGGCGCGGCAGGAGGCGCACGCCAAGCTCCTGCCCTCCAGCCTTCACCGGCCGGCCCCGCGCCAGGTGAACGGCCGTGACGCCATCTACATCCTGGTCGAGCCGGACGGGCTGGCGCAGTACGCCGACACGGTCCTGCCCGTCTCCGACGCCCAGCTCACCGACTCGCTCACCCGTTGGAGCAGGGGTGAGCTGCGGCTGCCCGGCGACGTCGCCGCCGGCGTGCTGACCCGCTGGAAGAACGATCTGGCCGAGCGGCCGAGCCCGCCGAAGGACCTTCTGCGCTTCGTCGCCGCGCGGGCCACCGAGCTGGCCGACGTGCACGACTCCGGCGGTGTCCGGGTGACGGACCCGGGCGTCAGGCGCGCCTTCACCGACGCGTTCGAGCTGCCGCTGGCCGAACCCCGGGCCGCCGATCCGTACATCGAGATGCCCGATGACCTGGTCGCCTACGCGGAGGGCGGCGCGTCGCTGCCCGGGGAGCGCCTGGCCGAGGCGCTGAACTCCTGGCAGGCCGGCGACCTCGCGCTCAGCGGCGACGTGGCGGCGGGGATCCTGCACCGCTGGATGACCGACGGGTCGTACACCCCGGAGACGCTGCCGGGGGTGGACGGCGGCGAACTGGTACGAACGGTGGCCTTCCTGCACACCCAGGGGGCCGCGCCCGTACGGGACGGCGACGTGCGGACACGGTTCAAGGAGACCTTCGGGCAGGAGCTGGGGGAGCCGCCGATCCCGTTCGAGGAGATCGAGCTGCCGGAGTACCTGGAGCGGGAGGACCCCGGCCTCGGCTTCCACGGCGTCGAGAGCTTCCGCTTCGCGAACGGCAAGTCGACCTACCAGATCGTCCGGGAACAGGTCGACAAGGTCGCCCCCGGCCTGCTGACGGCCGGCGCCGCGCTGTGGGACGCCAAGCACCGGGTCATCGGGCGGATGCAGGGCGGAGTCGACGCCCTGCAGGGGCTGCTGGGCAAGGGCCGGGACCACGCGCTGCTGGCGAACCTGCTCGCCAAGGGCCGGGACCAGGCCCTCCTGGGACCCTCGCCGGCCGAGGACGGGTACTCCTTCTACCTGGTGAACCCGATCGGCTGGCTGCTGTCGGACATCGTCGAGATCAACCTCGACCTGCGCATCGCGTCGCCGAAGGTGCGGGACTTCGTGCCGAACACCGCGACCGAGGTGTACGAGCACCAGTACCGCACCACGGCCGAATCCCACTCCCGGGACGGATCGCAGTCCTTCACCTTCGCCAAGCTCGGCACCGGCGGGCAGCAGCAGACCACCGGTGGGGACGCCGTCGACGCGAAGACCTCCGAGGGCCACCACCGCGGAACGACCCGGACGGACCAGGGAGTCGTCGAGCAGACGGTCTACGGCGGCGCGCACTATCTGGTCGGGATGGAACACGAGCTGACCGTGACGGTCCGGCGGCTGGACCCGACCGGCCGACCGCTGGTCAAGACGCTGAACACGCAGTTCGACCACTTGACCCACCACAGCGCGACCAGCACCGTCACCGAGTCGGGCACGCTGGTGATCCAGATGCCGCGCTCCCTCGCCGAGGGCCGGCGCCTGCGGGGCCCGCATCCGCTGCCCGACCTGACGCGGCTTCCGGAACTGCCGGTCAACGCCTACATCACCGAGGCGATGATCGACGATGCCCTGCCGATCGGTCTGAAGCTGCTCAACCAGATGTTCCAGCCGGGCCGGATCGAGGTGCTCATGGGCGCCACCGCCGACGACCCTCGCACCCGCAAGAGCCTGTCCCTGCCCGTGCTGCTGTCCCGCCTGCACATCGTCAACAACGTCCGCGAGGCGTCCGGTGCGGCACCGCTCAAGCTGGCCGAGAACATGTTCGTTCCCGGCCATTCCGAGGAGCGGGCCGAGATGTGGCTGCACGGCGACCTGAGCGGGCTCGAGGTGATCGGGCGGATGAAGGAGGGGACCGGCACCGGCCGCTACAACAAGCACCAGAGCGGCACCACCGTCAGCGCGAGCAGCGACCACACGCGGGTCGTGGGGGACGCCTCGTTGAGCGTGCACGGCCCGATGGGGGACCACACGCCGGCCCACTCCTGGGAGACGGGGACCTCGAACAACCGCGTCACCTCGTTCAACGACGCGATGGCGGGCACCGAGAACTACCGCCGCGAGCAGCACGGCAAGGAACGCAGTCCGCTCTTCCTCGTTCGGATGCGCTTCCGCGGGCGCCTGTTCGCCGACCGGGCGGATCACCACCTGTTCCGCAGGCCGACGCCGACGGGGGAGTTCGTCAGCGATCCGTTCTTCGGCGACGTCTACGCGGAGATCTCCCAGGCGCAGATCGAGGACCTGCTCGCCCGGCGCGAGGAGGCACGGATCCGCCTCCAGGCCCGGCCGGAGTCGCTGAACTGGCCCTCGATGGACCAGGCGCCGCGGTTCGACCTCGCCCCGCTCCTGACCGACGCGGCGAGCCGACACACCGATCCGGTCCGGGCGTACCAGACCGTCGCCCGCCACATCCGCCGGCAGGCCGGCCCCGGCCGGCCGATCGTCCTCACCGCGGACGCGCCGGCCCTGGCCGCACAGACTCACGAGGCGGTGCTGCGCTGGGCGGTGCGGACGATGACCGCCGACCTGGCCGCGATCCGGCAGATCGACCCGATCGCGAAACCCGCCGCCCTCGCCCGCTACGAGCGGCAGGTCGACGGGGCCCGGCCGGTCACCGGTTCGGTCGACTCCATTCAGCAGGCCACGACCGACGTCATCAGGACCGTCAACGCGCTGCACGCCCAGCGGCCGGACAACCCCGAGGGCCGGCCCGCCGGACTTCCGCCCGCCGTCGCGGACCTGGGACTGCATCCCGTCTACGTCGGACGGGACACCGCCTACGCGCTCGCCGCGCACGTACGCGTGGACATCACCCGGGGCGACGGCTCGGTGCACCAGACCTGGATCGACCCGAACGGCGGCATGTACGCCTTCGACCCGGTCCTCACACGACCGGACTGGGGAACCCGCGCGACGCGCGTCTTCTCGCCGATCACCTCGCGGACCCACTTCTTCAGCGCCGCCGTCGCCGAGACCCACGGGCTGCTGTCGTCGGCGCAGCGGGCCGAGGCGGACGTGTACGGGCTGGACCGCGGCGAGATGGGCCGGATCTACCTGACCGCCCCGGTCCGCCAGCAGACGTTCGAGCAGGCGTTCAACGCCGAGATCACCGCCCGCCGGGAGCGCCTGGCCGACCTGAACCTCGAGCTGCCGGGACTGCTGCACGACGCGGCGGCCGTCCACGCGTTCTGGCGGCAGGAGACGGAGGCGCGCCGGCGGCGGCAGAACGCGGACGACCCGCTCGGCGGCCTCCTGGAGCTGTCCGAGCAGATCCACGAGGCCGAGTGGAACGAGGAGGACGCCGCCCGGATCGTCGAGTCGCTGCGCACCGCGGCCCGCGGCGGGCACGGTGGCCACGCCTGGACGCCGGAGGAGGTGTCGGAGCTCGGCGACCGGCTCGCCGCGCTGGCCGCCGCCCAGGAAGCCGCGACCTCCGTTGCGGACACGCGGACACCGGCCCCCGGGACCGGCACGACGAACCCGTCCGCGGGCACCGGCCGGACGAGCACGGTCATCGGTACCCCTCCCACGGGTACGGTCGTCCGCCCTGGTGGGACGGGTACCGTCGCGGACACCCGCCGGACGGGTACGGACGCCGGCACCGAACCGGCTCCTGGATTCCGCACGGCCGACCCGGTCCTGCGCACGAGCCGGACGGCTCCGGTCGCCGGCCGGTCGGACACGCGCAGCGCCGGCGGGCGGGAGATCGAGCGCGCGGCCGCGCGGGCACTGAGGACGGAGGCGGAGGCGTTCGACCAGGCGCGGCTGAACGCGGAGCTCAACGCCCGAAGCCTTCGGCCGATCGAGGTGCCCGCGGATGACAACTGCTTCTACCACAGCCTCATCGCCCTGGCCGGTCCGTACCTCGCCCGGGAGATCCCCGGCCTGCGGAGCACCCGGCCCGGCAGCCGCGAGGCCGTACAGGTGGTGCGGAACTGGCTGGCGGACCGGCTGGAGGCGGATCTCGCGGTGGCGGGCGAGGGCCTGCTCTCGCGGTACGCCGGCTTCTTCCACGAGTCGGGGGACGGGACCTCCTTCGCGGACTGGGGACGTGCGCTGGTGGACCAGATCCGCCGGATGGACGGCTGGCGCAACGAGACGGGCGACCTCGTCGCGCACCTGGCGGCGAACGAACTCGGCCTGCCCGTCACGGTGATCCAGGACCGGTACGTCACCCGGCTCGGGCCGGCCGGCGCCGCGCGGGTCAACTTCATCCGTACCCCGGGCCACTTCAGAGGCGCCGAGAGCACGGACGAGGACGCGCCGGAGATCCCGTGGGACCGGCTCCGCCCGGCGCCGCCGACGCCCGCCGACCGGTCGGCCCGCCAGTTCGAGGTCATCCGCGGGTCGGTGGAACGACGGGTCGATCGTGCGGGCACCGACTACCGGTATCTGCGGGAGCGCCTCGATCCGGACGTCAGGCCCGCGATCGACGCGCAGGCACGGGAGATGGTCGACCGCTTCTGGACCGCCCACGCGGCGGGCGGCCACGTCGACGTGCCGGCGCACCGCCGCGCACAGCACCGGCTCGACGGCATGCGGCGCGCGGCGGCCGACCTCGAAGGGCTGATCCGGAACCTCCGCGGGCAGCTCGGTGACCCGCCGGCTCCGGAACCGTCGAACCAGGGCGTACGGGCCGGCACCACCGTGTCGGACCAGCTCGTGAGCGAGGTCAACTCCCAGCTGGCCCGCCTCGGCGGCGCCTGGCTCGGCGGCCGGGTCGACCGCGGGGAGGTCGAACAGGCGCTGCGCGACGTCCCGCGCCACGGCCCCACGGACCACCGAGGACTGGCCACCGACCTCGCCCATCAGATCGCCCTCGATGAGGCACCCCGGGTGCTCGGGGGCGGACAGGGCACCGAGCATGAGCGGCCCTTCATCGTCCACGTCCACCGGGGCGGGCGGTTCGGGGACAGCAGAGAGGTCCTCGTCTACAACCGGAGGACCGGCGTCAAGGTGGAGACCGACACCGGCGGCATCTACATGGCCGGCGGTCGTTACCTCGCGTCGCGACAGTCGGCGCGGGCCTCGGGACGGGGACGGGTCAGGGACCAGAACGTCACGATCACCGAAGTGGTCACCGCGATCGAACGGGTGCTGCCGGGCGAGGAGAATCGCCACGACCCCGAGGTCGTGGACGCCGGGCTCCACGACGTGGAGCGTCGGCTGAACAACGCCGTGCGCCTCCGGGACGGCGAGGGCGGGCGCGATGCGCGCGGCAGCACCCTGAGGGAGCTGTTCGGCGACGATCCCGACTACGAGTACGGGCCCAGGGCGGACGACGTGACCATTCTCCGGCCACCCGGATCCGTCGAGACGGCCGGTCTGCACCTCACCGAGGGGGTACCGGTCGCGTTCACCCCCGCCTTCCTGGTCGAGGCCCAGAGGTTCGCGAACCACCGGGACATGACCGGCGCGCTGCGGGCCGGCCTGCGGTTCGGCGCCGAGGTGACGCGGGCCTACCTGAACGAAGACCTGGGGCAGCGCGTGGGCCGGTTCGCCGTGCCGGCGATGGAACACGTGCCGGGCGTCGCGGACGTGCGGACGGCGGCGATGCTGCTGAACACGCACGCGTACGCCGTGGCCCACGGGTTCCTTCGCGACGAGGAGCTGGCGAAGAACCTCGTGTACGGGGTCCTGCGCACGTCCTTCGCCGGCATCCGCGAATCATTCTGGGACGAGGTCCAGGAGTTCCTCGAGGGCGGCCGCGACCAGATCCGTGCCCGGCTGAAGGAGGACCTCAGGAAACGGCTCGCCTCGGCCATCAGCCGCTACGAGCGACGCCGACGCGCGTCGAACGAGCAGCCGCTCGACCTGTTCGACTACACGCTGAACGACAAGACGATGACCGTCGGCGACTACGCCGACAACATGCTGCTGCCGCAGAGCCGGGCCCGCGTCCTCGTCGAGCAGTACGACGCGATGAACGTCCGCACGGACTTCCGCAGCACGGACGACAACCGCGGCGCCCTCGCGATCGACCTGGCCGTGCTGGAGATGCGCGAGGTCGGTCCGCCGGGACCGAGCCTCCGGGTGGAGATGCGCACCGCCCGTGCGTTCGCCGCACTCGCACGGCGGTTCTACGCGTGGGCCGAGCGGGTGGACCGCAACATCCGGACCGCCGAGGGCCGGGCCTTCAACGATGACCTGGCCGAGGCGGTGCGGGCGGTCAGCGCTCACCATTCCTCCGGCGGGGACCTGGTGACGACCGTTCGTGACCTCCTCGACTCGATCGCGCGCAGGACCCCCGAGGTGGTCGTCGATCCGATCTTCCGCGGGAACGTGACCAGCAACCTGCAGGCCGACGCGGTCGTGGCGCTGCGCGACCTCATCCGCCATCCCGGCGCCGAGGCCGCCCGCGACGTACGGCACGCGCTCGCCGCGATCCGGAACGCCCTCGTCGACGAGCGGAACGCGGGCCCGGTGCGCGCCGGCCGCCGTGACCTGGAACACGTGCGCCGGGGCGTTGACGAGGTGATCGGGGACCTGCGCGCGTACGAACGCCGGCACCGGGTCCCGCGCTCGGAGTACGTGAACGACGCGGCGCTCACCGTCACCGAGCCCGTCCACGCCGATGGCCTCACCGGCCTCGGGACGGCCGTGCCGGCCGCGCCTGTGGGTCGGCCGCAGTGGCGGGAGATCCGCTCAACGGATGGGCGGGATGTCGGGCGCGCGTACTTCGGTGACGCGGATTGGCGGCTTCGCTCGCCGTTCTATGGCGGGTTGCAGGGCGCGGAGTTGCGGTCCTGGTCGGGGGAGCCGGGTGGTGAGGTGAGTGCGCCGGTGGAGGTTTCGGTCGGTGACCGTGCCGGCGTGTACGTCCTGGCGTGGCACGCCTCGCAGCCGCCGTCGGACGCGGCGGCCGTTGTCGCGACGACGGCGCGGGAGATCGTCGGTCGTGGTTTCACCACGTTGTTCCTTCTGCGGTGCACGGACGCCGGCGTGACCGCTTCGCCCGAGCTGGGGCGGGTGGCCCGGGACCACAGCCTGACGATCATCGAGGGGACGGGTCGGGTCGCGCCGACGCCGGGTGTGATCCACTTCCTGCCGGACGCCGCCGGTCGGGCCCTGCCGGTGCGCGTCTACCGCCCCGACGGAGGCGTCGACCACGGGATTCGCCTGGGAGCGGGCACCCCCGGGAGAGCTCTCGCGGCGAAACGTACGGAAGCCGTTGAGGACGCCTTCCGCGAGTACCTGAACGATGAGCCGCAGCCGGAGCCGGTGTCCTCGGAGGACGCGCGGTCCGGCGCGCTCACCGGCCGGCCGCCGGCGGACGATGAGCTGTACGCCGCTTACCGGACCTTCTGGGAGGCGCTGGAAGGTTCCGGCGATACGGAGGCGCGAGGCTCGGACGCGATACCGCTCGTGCCCTGGTACGTGGAGCAGGGCGGGCTCGGCGACGGTTCCGTGGCGTCGGTCGCCGAGGTGGTGGACAGGTCGCTGCCGGGCGGCCGACCGGACGAGTCGGTCACCCGCTGGATCGACGGCGTCACCTCCGGCCTGTCATCGTCCGTGGCGCGTGCGGTCCGCAAGAAGATCCTCGCGCTGCTGGCCGACAACGACCCCGTGCGGTGGGAGCGGCTGCTGCTCCACGGCACGTTGATCAAGGAGAAGGACGCACGGGTCAGGCTGTCCTTCTCGGTGGAGCAGACGGAGTTCGCGCCGCCGGAGGACGCGGGCACCGATCCGGGCCACCAGACGTACTTCAGCAAGTACGGCGACACGACGTACGCCGAGGAGGTCGCGCGCCAAACCCTGAGCGGGAGGAGCGCGCAGGTCGAGCCGATCCTGTTCCTCTCGGTGGGGCTGCAGGCAGGGCTGTCGCACGTCTCACCGGTGTTCAAGGCCGGGACGGAGCGCGGCCGCGGTTCCTGGCACACCATCCTGATGGAGGTCCAGTCGGGGAACCGGGTCATCGCCAACGCCACCCACGGTCACGCGGCACGGATCCGGGTGCGGGCCACCGTCAACCGGGCCGAGCGTCCGGATCTCCTGCTCCCGGGCAGGGCGCGACTGGCGTTCCCCACGGTCTACTCGTCCGCCGCCGAGGCCGCGGCCCTCGCGATGCGGCCCGGTGACGGCGGGCACCCGGTCGTGCGGGTCGTGGACCCGGCCGTGCTGGACGGCCTCGATCACGCGGTCACCGCGATCGTGCCCGAGGCGCTGCTGACGAGGCTGCGGAGCGTCCTCGACCGTCTCGGGCTCCCGGCGAAGGACGTCGATGAGATCGTGCAGGACATCGCCGAGGAGTACGTCAACGAGAAGACGTTCAAGGACCGCAGCCAGTGGTGGCTGACCGGCAGCTGGGTGACGGGCCTGATCGCCAAGAGGCTGTCCGCCCTGTCCACGTTCCAGGGACACCTGGAGGTCAGCGGCCGGCCGCACACCGTGCGTTACGTGACGACCACCAGCGAGGAGGTCCTGCTCCGCAACGACATCGCGGACACGGTGCGGATCGGCGACGGTGAGAAGCACAGCTCCGGGGCGAGCGCCACTCCGGGCGTCGCCTTCGGCATCGAGCTCGGCTCCCATCTGGCCACGCCCAGTGTGGATCTGCCGAAGCTGGGGTCCTCGCGCGAGTACGGGCGCACCCTGACCTCCGGAGGCCAGGTCAAGAACGCCACCATGCGCAAGGACCGGCTGGTCCGCTATCAGACCGAGTTCCTGGTGACGATCTCGGTCAAGTCCGACCACGGCGACGTCCCGTTCACCCTCCCGGTCGTCGGCGAGCTGGGCATCGGTCTCGCGCACGCCAAGGAGTTCGAGCGCGGCGCTTTGGGCGGAGTGCCCACCGGCTCCGGACTCATCCCCGCGGAGGAACTGAAGAAGTCGGAGGAGCCGCCGGAGGATCTCGAAGCGCCCGCCGGGTCGCACACGCTCGCTGAGGAGCCGCCGGCGGAGACGGAGGCGCTCGACGAGGGTGCGCCGGCCCGGTCGGAGATACCCGCCGGTCCGGAAGTGCGGGAGGCGGAGACGGTCGCCGTGCCGGAGCCCACGGCAGGGCGCTCGGTGCCGTCCTGGGCCGACTTCGGGCGGTGGCTGCGGTCGCGGTTCACGGACGGAGGCCCGCCCGAGCCCTTCCCCCGCGGCGGGGTGCGGGACGTCGGCGACCTCCTCGCGTTGGCCTCCCGAGGGCCGATCGAGATCGTCCTTCCTCCCGCGCTGCACGACGCGCTCGTCCCCCATTGGCTGGTCGCGGAGGACGGCTGGCGGGCCCTGTACGCGCACCCTGACATCACCTGGGTGCTGCCGGTGGACGAGCACGCGATCCTCGTCTCCAGGGAGGACTCCGGCGGCTCCGGCGGCGCGGTGTGGCGATACGTGCTGGACGAGGACGAACGGGTGGTCGGCGCCCTCCTCATGGACGAGCACGAGGGCGAGCGGGAGCCCCGCTGGTACGTCCCCAACCTGGCCAGAGAGCCGGTGACGGCCCAGGCGCCGCCGCCGTGGTACGAGGATCTGCTGGCGCCGCTGCGCGCGGCGGGGCTGACGGCCGTCACCGACTTCCTGGCCTCAGGGGGGACACCGCAGGTCCAGTTGACCGAGGCGCTGCGGACCCGGCTGGAGGAGCCGGGCGAGGACCGGGCTCTGCACGACGCCGTCGACGCGCTGATGGCGGAGCCGCGGATCCAGGTGGTGGCCGCCGACGGCAGGCGCGTCCAGGAGCAGGCCGGCGGAGAGAAGGCCGGCGAGAAGCGGTTCGTCATCGATGAGCGCGGTCAGGTCCATGGTCCGCTGCGGACCTGGCGTCATGTGGTGCATCCCCGTGAGCCGCTCGCGCTGGCCACCCGCACCGGCCTGGGCCGGGGCATCGTGCGGGAGATGCCGGGCCGGGAGAAGGTCTACCGCGAACTGGCGGACGAGCTCGCGCGGCAGATGCGCGCGGCCGGTGTCGTGGGCAAGATGTCCGCCGCCGTGCGTCAGCATCTGGCGCGGGCGCTGGCCATGAAGTTCGGGTTGCCCGGCGCCCGCGGCACGGTGGCGGACGGCATCGACGGCGACATCAGCCACGAGGTGACGATCGGCGGGTACGTGTTCACCGCCGTGCTCTACACCGAGTTGCGAGCGCTGCGCCGGGATCCGGTGGCCGAGGTGAACGTCAGCCTGGACACCCAGCGCAAGAACGTCGCGGGGCTGGACACCGAGGACAAGAAGGGCCGCACCATCGGCAGCGGGTTCAAGCTCAGCTTCCGGGTCAAACTGGCCCGGCTGTTCAGCCTGGATCTGCACCTGCTCGAACTGAAGGCCGAGCGCGCCCGGCACCACAAGATCGGTAACAGCACGGGGGTCAAGGAGTACCGCCGCGAACGGACGAACGGGAACGTCACCCGTTTTGAATACGAGACCGCGTACACGACGGCGGTCACGACGAGCCGTAAGTCCGGAGACCTGGTCGCGGCCCGGGTATGGGAGCAGTCCGGCGACGAGTACTGGACCGCCGTCACCGTCTCCGACGCGCACCTGCCCGCCAAGCCGCTCCCCGCCGACGAGATCCTGGCGTACGGCGAGGTCACGGTGAAGACCGGACCGATGGACGAGGAGGGTCTCCGGCGGCTGGCCGCCCCGCTCGGGAAGGACAGGGGCGAGGAGTTCGATCTCACCAGGGAGGGCCTGACCGGCATCCAGGTCAACCTGACCGGCGTCAGCGAGATCTCGGCGCACATGGCCGAGCTGGTGGCCGCGCACAACAGGACGCCGGGGTCCAGGCCCCAGGCCGACGCGTTCAAGCAGGTGCTCGCCGCGCTCGTACCGTCCGGTCGGCGGTACGGCGCGGCGGAGCGGATCCTGCGCACCGGCACGCACACATTCCTGGAGTCCAACGCCCGGCGCCTGCTGAGCCGCCGGGGCCTGCGGATTCCGCTGCCCTCGACCGCCGGCGGATGGCGGCAGGAGCTCAGAATCCGGATGTGGACCTTCAACGCCCGCCACGAGCAGACGGTCAAGGACGCCGCCCTGGAGCAGTACACCGAGGCCGATCTCCGGTTCGGTGAGGAGAGGGCCACCGGTTACGGTCTTGACGGTTCCGCTGGCCCGGGCGGTGTGGTGCGGCTCGGCCTGCCGTCCGCGGCGAGCCACAACGAGGGCGAAGGCCACCAGACGACCGGCCAGAAGGTGGGCAACCAGATCTCGGGCGGCGTCATGGGCGGCGGCGATGTGTCCTTCCCGAGCCGCAGCGTGACCGACATGGGCGGTGCGCTGGATCTGAACCTGGGCACCTACTCGGGCGACAGCGAGCGGCTCGGCACCGATCCCGTCTACACCATCCAGTACCGGCGCTGGCGACACGTGAGCGGGGCGCGCAAGCTGCGCCGCGCCTTCTTCCGGGGCAGGGGGACCCGGGTCTCCTACCGCGTCGAACGGCACGTGAAGATCACCCGGGGGGCCGAGCTCCTCGTCCCGTACGTCCGCGCCGCCGACCACGGCCTGCCCGTACCGGCACGGGAGGACCTGCCGTCCGCCCAGGGCGAGCGTCACTACCTCAACGACGACCTGGCCCTGGCCGCCGCGCACATCGAGGACGTCGACGCGGCCGACGTCGTCGACACGATCGAGACCTTGCTCGGCGGTGACCTGGATCCGGACCTGCTCGGCGCGATCGAGACGGCCTTCGACGAGGAGGCGATCCGCGGCCAGTACAAGATCGCGCGCCGAGGCGGGATCCACCGCGTCCTCACCAGCCCCGCCCAGACGTGGGGGGAGGGCCGTGTCTGGGACTACCTGAAGATGCCCGCCCGCACGGGCGGCACCCTGCACACTGGCATCCGCGTGACCGCCATCGAGGACTCGGTCTCCTACCGGCGGCCCAGGCCCGACGTGAAGGTGACGACCGGCGGCCAGGCGTTCGTCCAGGTCGGCGAGCACCGGAGCCGCGGCCACGCCTGGCGCGGTGGCGGCTACTTCCACGGCCGGTGGGCGACGGCGCCGCTGGGCCTGCGGCCGGCCGGCGGCGCGAGCGTCAAGTACGAGCGCAGATACGGGCTCAAGGTCGGCGTCGAGTCCACCGCGCGTGACGTCCGGCGCGCCACGGCCAAGGACACCGCACAAGAGTTCCGGCACGGCACGCGGTTCCGCGTCGAGGTGTTCCACCGGTACTCGCCGAGCGAGTTCGCCCGGCGGGCCGCGCAGGTGGCGAAGGCCGTGCCCACGCTCGTGGACATCCTCTCCCTGGGCGAGAGCCGGCGGATGTGGCGGCGCCTGTTCCCCGCCACCGTCCCGGCGGCCGCCACCGAGGAGGTGACCGGCCGGGCCACGGTCCTCGTGCCCACCCACCTGACCGCGGCCGGTGAGGCCGCGGCGTCGGCCGGACAGGCCTCGGCTTCGGCCGCGGCGTCGGTCCCGGTACGGCCGATGATCACGCGCACGCGGCCGCCGGCTCCCACGGCACTGGCCATCTCGCTCGCCGAGCACATGCACGCCATGGCGACGCCCGGAATCGAGCACCTGGCCCGCTGGGCGCCGGCCGCCGCGACGCCCCGGCGCCGGATCGACGGCGCGGAGGTGGCGCGCGGTGTCGCACCGACGGTCGAGGAGTTCGACCCGACCCACCAGGACGGCCTGACCGGCGACATCGCACTGGACGAACGCGACGCCTCCGCCAACATCGACAAGCTGCTGCGCGGCACTTACCGCATCCCGCTGGTCGGCGGCGAGTACCTCACGGTGCAGTTGGTGCCCACCCGGGGACGATGGCTGACCCGGGGCGGTTTCACCGGGCTCAACTTCCCCGAGCACTCCCAGGAACCCGCGCGGGAACACGAAGTCGAACGGGGGTGGAGCGTGGACGGCGAGTTCGACCTCGGCCACGCGTTCGCCCGGCCGCTCGAGGAGCACGCCGACCAGCCCCTGTTCGACCCCGGGATGTCCTCCGGCAAGGACAACCGGACCGCTCGTACGCACAAGAACTCGGCCGGCGACTACGTCGAGTCCAACCGGCAGCGCGACGACGACTACGACTACTACACCTTCGACGCCCGGTTCCACGTCAGCGGCCCGCACGGGCACTACGTCGTCCTGGACGTCCCCGACGGTCTCATCGGCATGCTCCCGGCCGCGGTGGTCCGGCGGCTGATCACCGACTTCGGCCTGGACCTGGAACGACCGCCACTGGGCGACGCCGAGCTACCGGCCCAGTGGGCCGAGAACGGCACTCTTGCTCCCGAGGCCACCGCCGAGGTCATCGACCGGGCGGGAGGCATGACCGCGCTCCGCGGCCGGACCCTGCGGCTGTGGACCTCCGCCGGCCACCTGGCGTCGGCCTCCGTGGCGGCGGACCGGATCACCGCTCAGACCGGCGTACCGGTCGATCTGCTCGTCCGCGACGCCGACGGAACGATCAGCCGGTACCCCCAGAACGCGCGTCAGGCCCTGCGGCCGACGACCATGTCCCCCGACGAGCCGGGTGATGCCCTCAAGCCGCCGGACGGCCGGCTCACGGGTCTGACGGATGAGGACCCGCCCACCTCCGCGCCCCTCATCGACGAAGACCAGCAGGTTCCCCTCGCCGACCTCGAACGCGCCGGGATCGACCTGACGACCGCGCAACGAAGCCAGGCCATCCTGAGCGGCGGCCTACGCGGCGCGGACCTCACGCGCGACCAGCGTTCCCGACTGGCCGCGCGGACCGAGCCCGTCGTTCCCGAGGCATCGGTGGTGAAGGCCGAGCCTGTCGTTCCCGAGGTATCGGCGGTGAAGACCGAGCCCGTCGTTCCCGAGGCGTTGTCGGCGGAGATGGCCGGGGCCCTTGTGCCTGTTCGCGCCGGTGGTCTCGTCGGCCCTGGGACGGCCGTTGCGGTCGTGCCTGCGGACCGGCCGCAGTGGCGTGACATCAGTTCTTCGGACGGGCGGGATGTCGGACGCGCGTACTTCAACGACGCGGATTGGCGGCTTCGCTTGCCGTTCTATGGCGCGTCGCAGGGTGCGGAGTTCCGGTCGTGGTCGGGGGAGCCGGGTCGTGAGGTGAGCGTGCCGGTGGAGGTGCCGGTCGGTGACCGCGCCGGCGTGTATCTCCTGGCGTGGCATGGCTCGCAGCCGCCGCCGGACGCGGCGGGCATCGTCGCGACGACGGCGCGGGAGATCGTCGGGCGTGGTTTCACCACGTTGTTCCTTCTGCGGTGTTCGGATGCCGGTGTGGCGCCGTCTCCTGAGTTGGGGCGGGTGGCCCGGGACCACAGCCTGACGATCATCGAGGGGACCGGTCGGGTCGCGCCGACGCCGGGGGCGATCGACCTCCTGCCGGACGCCGCCGGTCGGGCCCTGCCGGTGCGCGTCTACCGGCCCGACGGAGGCGTCGACCACTTCGGTCCCGCGTCGGAGCGCATCGCGGAACCGCTGCCGCAGGCGTCACCCGGAGGCGAGACCGTCGCAGCCCCCGGCTCCGAAGTGCCGGAGGAGTCCGGTGGAGGCCTGGCCGAACTGCCGGTCGTCCCGCAGGAGGGCGAGGCGTTCGGCAGGGCGCTGGCACGGGCGCTGGACCGTGGAGCGTCCATCCTGCGGACCGGGGACGAACCGTCTACGGCGGGTGAGCCGTCCACGGCGACGGGCTCCCCGTTCGACCGGTTGATGGCGGGCCTGACCGAGGAGAGCCTGCCCGCGTCCGCGCCGCTCTTCGGCGAGGACGGACCCGTCCGGGTCCACGACCTGAAGAACGCCGGGATCCCGCTGACGACCGTCCAGGACACCCAGGCGGTCCTGCAGGGGGGTGCCCTGCCCGTCGCGAGCCTCACCCGTGTCCAGCGGTTCCGGCTGGCGATGGAGGATCCGCTCGCCGGTCATGAGACGCGGGCGGAGATGCTGGCGGCCGTCGACTCCGCGGCCCGGGCGCTGGGCGTACGGCTGGTGCTCGGCGAGATCCCGCAGCCGCCCGAAGCGCCGGCCTTTCCGGACCCCGCCCTCCACAACGCGTCCACCGCCACGGGCACGGACGCGGGCCGGCTGACGGCCTACGTGGAGCGCCCCGAGTTCCAGGACGCGAACGAAGACCCGGAGTCGGTTCCCGACGGCTACGGTTGGCCCCTGCAGTACGCGGACGGCACCCGCGCTCCGCTGTTCGACGGGGTGCCGACGCGCCTGCAGATCAATCAGGGCGGCCTCGACGACTGCCAGCTGATCACCCTGATCGGCGCGGTCGCGGCGCGATACCCGCAGGTCATCGCCGGTCGCGTACGAGAGACCGGGGACGGCAACTACCAGGTGTCGTTGAACGAGGCGGAATACGTGGAGGAGGGCGACCTGTACCGGCCGACCGGAAGGCTCATCACCCTCACCGTGACGCCCGACCTTCCCGTCTTCGCCGACGACCCCGGGACGCCCGCCTTCGCGCGTGGAGGGGGAACGGCATGGGCGCCGATCATGGAGAAGGCGTTCGCCGGAATCGACCAGACCTGGAGCGCCGAACGATGGCAGCGATGGATCGACGGATGGACGGCGATGGGGGGAGACGACGAAGCCGTCCCGCAGGGGTACGTCCGCCTCCACCAGGGCAACCTCCAGGAGGAGGGCGCCGAGATGCTCACCCAGCTGACCGGCCTGCCTTCGTCGTTCCTCGAGATCCCCGGCTTCTACGAACCGCCCGGTCCCGACGCGGACCAGCGGCTCCTCGACGGCTTCCGTACGCTGCTCGCCGCGAACAAGCCGATCGTGGTGGGCACACAATCGCCGGAGGACGGCGGCGATCAGCTACTCGCCGCCGGCCTTCTCGAGGGCCACTACTACGACGTCGTCCTCGTGGACGACCAAGGCTTCATCCACCTGTACAACCCGTGGAACCGACTGCATCCCCCACCGCTCACGGCTCAGGGATTCAGGTCCGCCTTCTCGGGGTTCTACATCACCTGGTTGGAATCATGACGACGGACAACATGCCCCCGATCCCGGATTCGATCCGGGAGGCCGCCCGGCTCGCCCCGGACCACTGGCTCGGGATGGTCGACCCCGCCTGGACCGGGGAGGGGGAGCCACCCTCGTGGGCGATGGTCGGCCGGTGGCGGTCGAGCCCGGAGGGCGAGGTCGTCGAGTGGCGGGAGAACGAGGACTACCGGCCGTCGCCGGCCGCCCTCGGCTGGCCCGAGCCGGCCGATGACGTGGACGCGGCGGTACAGCTCGCGGCGACCGGCTACGGACCCGGCGAGGCGGTGCCCCGGGCGCTGGCCGCCGTGAAGGAGGTGGCGGTCCTCGTCACCCCCGCCGGCGACCCGCTGGCCGCGACGGCACCGGACGGAAAGACGCCGGTGGTCCCCGTGTTCACCTCGCCCGTCTACCTCCACGCCGCAGGCCGGCTGGCGTTCGAGCTGATGGACCTGTGGGAACTGGTCGACTCGCTGCCCGAGGAGCACGTCCTCTACCTCAACCCCTCGGCTCCGGTGAGCATGACGGTGGAGACCGACATGCTCCTGGAGGCGCTGGAAGAGACCGGCGCGGACGCCGGTGGTGACGAGGATGCGGACGCCGGCGAGGTCGATGATCAGAGTGCGGATGTCGGGCCGCCGGTGCGTCCGGCCACCGTGGGCGGCGGCCCGGCCGCCGAGGAGGCCTGATCCCGCGTTCCCGGCAGGTCAGGAGACCTGATCCGATTCCGCCCATCGGTGCCGCTGCGGCGCCTCGACCGTATAAAACGGTCGAGGCGGGTGCGACGGTAAAAATACGGTCGTCTGCGGTGAACCGAAAGCGCCATCGCGTCCGTATGCGTATGCGAGGCAACCTCTCGCCGAATCGCCTCCGTACGGACCGAGGGGTGGCCTCGGCTCGCTGTGCGTAACGCGAAGGAGGTGCGCGGTGACGGATCCGATGACCGGCAGGTCCTTCACCGCCACCGCCACCGCCACCGCCGCCGTCGCCGGAGGTGATTCGTGACCCGCTGGAGAAGGACGCCCATCCGCCGTCCCGGGCAGGGCAGGCAGGGCGCCGCCGCCTCGACCGGGCCGGGGAGCCGCGGCGCGGCCCGCGCGAGGAGCCGGGCGCCGGTGGTGGTCGACGAGTACGACGGCCTGATCCTGCTGCGCTCCTCTCCGGACGCGGCGCCGAGCCCCGCGGACATCGCCGAACTCGCCCGCGCCGTCGCCGGCGTGGACGAGTACTTCACCCTCGTGGTCGGCGCGGACGACGCGGGCGGCGAACTCTGGGCCCGGCTCGGCACCGTCCTCGACTCCCTGCGCGCCAAGGGGGTCACCACGGTTCGGCTCGTGTTGTCGGGCGCGGGCGGGGGACGCGCCGACCGCCCCGCCCTCGCGCAGCGGATCGCCGACGCCTGGGGGATCGAGGTGATCGCTCCGGACGCGGGCGTCCTCATCCTGCCCGGTGGCTCCCTGCTGGCCCGGGGCGCCGACGGGCCCGGCCTCGGCTGGCGGTCCTTCACCCCCGGGACGGAACCGTCGCCTCTCGGGCCGCGCAGTCCGGCGCCGGTCTGGCAGCCCGCGCTCGCGCGGCTGCCCGGCCGTACCGCGGGCGGGTACGTCGTGGAGCAGGTTCCCGCCGGCCTCCTCGTGCGGTCCGCGCGGGAGCCGAGAGCCTGGGCGGCGGAGCTCTGCTACTCGGTTCCGGTGGACGGCGACCACCTCACCGTCCTGGTCGGCGCGTCCCGGCTCAGCGGCGAAGCGGAGGTCCCGGCGGAGGAGATCGCCTCCCTGCTGACGGACCTGCCCGCTTCGACCCGTTCGGCGGTCCGGCTCGCTCCGTGCGGTCCCGTGGACCTGCTGTCCGTCGCTCAGGACACCGCCGAGATCCTGGGCGCCGACGTGGAGGTGTGGACCGGCCTGCCGCTGGTCGTCGGCTCCGACACCGAGGCCGGCGTCCGGCCGGTCCTCATCGGCGCCGACGCCGAGCCGACCTGGGCGCCGTTCGTCGAGGCCGTCGTCTGCCGCCCGTACGGCGCCGACGGCACGGACGGTCCCGCCGCGCCCCGGCTGCTCCGCTGGCGGTCGCCCCTGTCCGAGGGCGCCCGGACGGACGACGGCGTCATTCGTCTCTCGGACCGCTGGCAGGTCGCCGTGACGAGGTCCGGGCTGGAGGTGGGCCCCCACGGCGAGCCGTCCGCCGTCGCCGGGCGGCCGGTGTCACCGGAACAGCTGGCGATCGAGGTGAACCTCCGCGGCGCGCCGGCCGACGACGCGCTCTTCACCGGCCTGTCCCGCCTGCTGTCCGACCTGGGAACCGGGGTGCGTGAGTTCGCGGCCCTGCACCGGGTCGCACCGCCGGCGGAGGCGGACGACGCCGGATTCCGGCTGCTCCGGCTGGCCATCGAGCACAACGTGTCGCTGGTGGAGCCGCGACCGGTCGAGGCCGCGCCCGCTCCCGCGCCGCCCACCGTACGGACCGTCGCGACGCCGCGCTCCGCCTGGTCTCAGGCGGAGCGGGCCGGCGAGCCGCCGGCCGCACCACCGGCCGCACCACCGGGGCAGAGAACGGACGCTCCCGCCCACGCGACCGATCACCCGGAACCCGCGCGAGCGAACTCCGCCGGACCCGTGGCCGACGCTTTCGCGCCTCCCGCGCGCGTCGACCTTCCCGATCACGTGGCCGCGCAGCCGAGTCGGCCCATGCCCGGGCACGAAGCACCAACGCCCTCCGTACCCGCGAATCCTCCCGGAGACATGACGGAGGGCTCGGCTCCGCGCCGAGGCGATGAGCCGTCGCACGCGCCGGAGCATCCGGCCCCACCGGCCTCAGCGGCGGAGGACCGTACCGGTGCGACGCCGTCGACCGGACCGGGGGAGGGAGGCGGCGCGGAACCGCTCTCGCCGGACCCGGCGAGGACCCCGCCCGTGTCCGCCACGTCCGGCGAACCGGAGGCACCCGAGGCCCCCGGCGCGCCCACGGAACCGCCGTCCGCTCCAGGGGCCCCGACCGCGCCTGAGGCCGCGGCCCCTCCGGAGCCCTCGGAGCTCCCGGGCCATTCGGAGGCGACGAGCCCGGCCCTTGTGGACCGCCCCGAACCTCCGGCCGTCCCGGAGTCCCTGGCCGCGCCGGGGCCGCCGGTCGCCCCTGGATCCCTGGTCGCTCCGGGGCCTCCGGTCACGCCGCAGCCTCCGGTCACGCCGCAGCCTCCGGGCGTTGCGCAGCCTCCGGCCGCCGTCGAGGCCCGGGTGTCTCCTCCGCTCCCGCCCGCCGAGCACCGGGCCGGTCCCGCCCCCGCCACCGGGGGAGTACGGCCCGGACCCGTCGTGAAACCGCTCCGCCGCAGCACGGAGGCGGAGCGAGCGGAGTTCCGGTCCCTCGTGCAACGGATCTGGGAGCGGCATGGCGCCGCGGTGAATCGCGCGATGACCCGGATGCCGGCGCTGCGCGGCGGGCAGGTGGACGCGGCACGGACCGACCTCGTCGCGGTGCACATCCACCTGTCGGGCGGGCTCGGCGAGCCGGACGGCCAGGAGCCGGGGTCACCGGGCGGCGCCGGGCTGCCCGACTCGTACCTCGCCTGCCTCGCCTCCGGCCTGAGCCGCCTGCCGTCCTACCGGGGGGCCGCCGTGCGCGGCGGGCTGCCCGCAGACGGCGACCTGGAGCGGTTCGTGGCGGGAACGGTGCTGCGCGGGCCGGGACCGGTCAGCGCGCTGCCGATCGGGGGCGCGGTGGGGCTGTCCGCCGCGACGGGTGGATACGTCATCTGGTCCTCGACCGGTCGGCGGGTGCGCCCGCTGCTCGGTTCCGGATCCGGCGCCGCGTCGGACGAGATCGTCTTCCCTCCCGGCACCGCCTTCCGCGTGCTCGGCGTACGGTCCGCCGGGCAGGCCCCGATCGTCCTGCTGAGCGAGATCCTCCGCACGGGATCGGAGACCGGCGACCGGCCCGGCGTGCTCGGTGACGCCGATCAGACCGCTCTGGAAAGGCTCGACGAAGCGCTGCGCCGACAGGCGCCCTCGGCCGAAGGAACGTCCCCGGCCGTCTGGCCCGCCCGCTGCGCCGAGCCACTGGATGGAGCCACGGGATGGCAGGAGGCCTCGAGACCAGGCTGACCACCGGCCCCATCCGCGAACTGACAAGAACATCAAAGGAGAAACATCGTGGCTTCCCAGCCGGGATCCGATGACCGTACGAAGCCGCTCGGTATCCGCCGACCGGTCGAATTGCCCGAAGCGGACATGGAGGGGGCGGCGGGACTGGCGCCGGTCCCCGGCCCCAGTCCTGCGGACGAGCCGGCGTCGGCCTCCGCTCCCGCGTCGGCGGACGAGCAGGCTGCCGACCCCACCTCCACGCCCGAGGAGGAGCAGACCCCGGCCACCGGATCCGCGTCCGAACCGGAGGGCGAACGGTCCGCTCCCGCCGGAGGGGAGAGCGCCGACACCGGTGCGGCCTCGCCCACGTCCGAGGGGGGTTCCGAGGGCTCCGAGGGCGCTCCGGAGCAGGCGGCGTCACCGGCTGAGACCACGGAGCCGGTGGCCGACGACAAGGCCGCCAAGAAGGACGACAAGAAGGACGACAAGGCCGCCAAGAAGGAGAAGCGCACCGCGTGGTTGCGGAACGTCGCGGTGGCGCCGGCGGCGTCGGACGGCACCGCGGCGGCAGGCGACGAGATGCCGCCGGACCGGCCGCGCAAACCCGTACTCGCCGCCGTGGCGATCGGCGGGGTCGTCCTGCTCTCGATCCCGATCCTGCTGGTCGGGACGGGGCACCACGACGGCAAGAAGCAGCGCACCATCGCGGCGGCGGACAGGGTGATGGCCGGCGACGGCCAGGCGGCGCCGGGCGCGTACGTCTCCACCTCGCCGACCCCCACCGCGTCACCGTCGCCGTCGGCGTCCGCGACCCCGAAGAAGGGCACGAAGGCCGCGGCCGCCGCCTCCAAGGCCGCGGCAGCCGACGGCAAACACGGGACCAAGGCGGACAACGGCAAGGTCGGCGTGACGAGCACCGGCGGACGCGGCCCGACCGGGCCGAAGTTCTCCACAGTCACGCGCGTCCTGCTGCACAACACGATGACGGGCCTGTGCGCCGACGTCCCCGGCTACGGCAACGGCACCAATGATGGTCCGATCAACCAGTTCACCTGCACCCGCTCAAATGGCGACAACCAACTCTGGGATCTCGTCGTCAATATGAAGGGCGCCGGACCGCACGGGGCCGACCTGTTCACCATCCGCAACAGCAAGGACAACCTCTGCTTCGACGTGGGCGGTTCTGGCGCCGACGGCCCCAGGACCCCAGTGTCGGAGCACTACTGCCTGCCTGGGAAGGGCGACAACCAGATGTGGTACCTCCAGAAGCGGTACAACCGCCACTTCTGGATCCGCAACTACGCCAGCCACGGCCTGTGCCTCGACGTGTCGGGCTACTACGGATCCGGCGGGAAGGACGCCCGGCTCACCCTCTTCCCATGCGACCCCAAGGACGACCACGTCTGGTCCTTCGACTGATCGACCACCGGCCTTGCCGATCTCCGACAAGCCATGCCCCGAGCCGGCGGAGCAGGCGACCGCGGTTGTGGAAGGCGAACGATTGAGCGAGCACCTGAGGTTCGTGCTGTTGGGCCCGCTGGAGGTCTGGTCGGGTGACGCCCGGCTCGACCTCGGCCCGCCCAAACGGCGTGTCCTCCTTGCCCGGCTGCTGATCGCCGACAGCCGTCCGGTGTCGGCGGATCGCCTGGGCGAGGACCTGTGGGAAGGGAGTCCGCCCGCGGGCGCCCTGTCCTCCATCCACTCGCACATCAGTCGGCTGCGCGCCGTGCTGGAGCCGGACCGTACGCGGCGGGGAGGGCACACCGTCCTGCTCAGCGGGTCGGCGGGGTACACGCTCAACACGCCGCCCCAGACCCGGGACTCGACCCGGTTCGAGGAGACGGTCAACCACGCGCGCGGGCTGCTGACCCGCGGACGGCTCGCCGAGGCCCGCCGGGAGGTGCAGCGCGGTCTGGCCCTGTGGCGCGGCACCGCGCTGGCCGACGCCGCCAACTACGCCTTCGCCGAGAGGGAGATCGCCCGGCTGGAGGAGATCCGGCTGGCGGCGGGTGAACTGCACGCCACCGTTCTCCTCCAGGAGGGCCGTCCCGATGAGGCGGCCGTCATCGCCGAGGAGCTCACCACGCGGTCTCCGCTGCGCGAGGCCGCGTGGGCGCTGCTGCTGCGCGCCCTGTACCTGGCGGGCCGGCCCGCGGAGGCGCTACGGCGTTTCGAGGCGATCCGTACGCTGCTCGCCGAGGAACTGGGCACCGTGCCGGGACCCGAGCTCAGCGACGTCCACGTGGCGGTGCTCCGCCAGGACGTGCCGGCTCTCGCTCCGTTCCGCTCGCATGCGGCACCTGCCCCGCTCGTGGGACGCCCGGCGGCCACGACCTCGTCCATCGTCGGCCGGACCGGCGAACTGGCCCGGTTCGAGGAGATCCTGAGCGACGCGGGCCAGGGCCGTCCCCGCTGGGTGGTGCTGTCCGGGGAAGGGGGCATCGGCAAGACGCGGCTGGCCGAGGAGTTCGCGTCCCGGGCCGCGGACGCCGGGTTCAAGACCGTGTGGGTCCGGTGCGGCATCGACATCGGTTCGGAGGCGGACGGGGCGGACCCCATGGGCCGGCTCATCTCGATGGCGTACCCGGACATCCGTCTGGACGGTGGATCCGAGGCCGTCGTCGGTGAACTCGCGGAACGGCTGACCCGACAGCCGACGATCTGCCTGATCGAGGATCTGCACCGGGCCGGCCCGCGCTTCCGGCGCCTGCTCGCCAGCTACGCCGCGCTGCTGCGGGACGTGCCGCTCATCGTCGTCTGCACGACGCAGGACACCGACGACGCGGGCCTGCGCGAGCTCCTGGCGCTGCTCGTCCGGCAGACCCGCGCCACCCTCCTGCCGCTGGACCCGCTCACCGTCGCGGACGTCCACGAGCTGATGCAACGCCGGGCCACCCCGTTCAACCCGAGCGCCCCGGGCAGCGAGCTCCATCAGCGAGAGGCGGCCGAGCTGCACCGGCGCGGCGAGGGGAACCCCTTCCTCATCACCGAGATCCTCGAGCTGCCCAGTGAGGAACGGACGGGACCGGGGGCGCGGCTTCCCGCGTCCGTCAGCAGGGTGCTGCGCGCGCGCATGGACCTGCTGGACGAACGCGTGCTCACGATGTTGCAGGCCATCGCGGTGACGGGCGGAGAGCTCGACCCCGAGCTCCTGCTCCGGATCCGGACGATCAGCCGCGAGGAGCTGCTGTCCCTCATCGACGCGGCCGTCACCGCACGGGTGCTGAACTGGGAGGACGGCACCGGTCCCGGCCGCCCCGGGCGGTACCTCATGCCCGACCTCGTTCGCGAGCTGGTGCTGCAGGACCTCACCCCGGCCCGCCGGCAGTTGCTGCACGCGGCCGCGGCCCGCGCGCTGGCCGAGTTGCCGCACCGCCATCCCGTGCACATCGCCCGCCACCTCATGGCCGCCGGCCCGCTCATCGCCCGTGAGGACCTGGTCGACGCGGCGTTCGCGGCCGGCAACCGCTGCGCCAAGGACGACCAGCACGCCGAGGCGGCGCTCTGGTTCGACCACGCCGCCGCGCTGGCCGACGATCCCGGCGTACGGGCGGAGGCCCGGCACGCGGCGGCCACGGCCCGCCGGCAGCTCGATCAGCTCGAGCAGTGGATCGGCCATCCGTGCGATCCCGCCGATCTGCCCGGCGGCCCCGCGTGGCCGACGGATCCCGAACCCCGTGCCGGCTGACGCCCGTGACAACGTTGTCGCCTGCCTCGCCCGGCAGTGGCCGGGGGCTCAGTTCATCTGACAGGGGGCCGCGATCAGTGAACCCGGGCCGACGCAGACGGGTGCGCCCGCCTGGCGGAGCAGCCTCGTGGCGTCGTCACCGGCGAGGAAGGTGAGGAACGCCGCGGCGGCGCTGCCGTTCGGCGGCGGCCCGTAGGTGTAGAAGACCTCCGGGGCGACGAACGGGTAGCGGTCCATCGTCGGGGACGCCGTCGGCATCCTGCCGTCCAGGGCGATGATGCGCACGTTGGGATGGCGGCGGGTGTCCGAGGCGACGTGCACCTCGGCGTACCCGATCGTGCCGGGGACCGTGTCGACCGTGTCGAGGACCTGCGCCTGGCTGCTGCGTTCGCAGCGGATGACGTGCAGCGCGGCGCGGAGGTCGTCCTTGCGCCGGCAGTCGCTGGACGACAGGTCCGGTTCCGGCCCCCTCAGCACGTGCTCCTCGAAGATGCCCCGGGTCCCCGACCCCTCGGTCCGGCTGACCAGCCGGATCGGCAGGTCCCTGCCGCCCTTGATCGACTTCCAATTGGTAGGGCCGTCCGGCGTGTAGATCGAGCGCAGGTCCTGGAGGGACAGGCCGGTCACGTTCGTGCTCTTGTCGACGATGACGGCGAACGCCACCAGCGCGACCGGAAAGCCCCGGAAACCCCGGAGCCGCACCTCGTCGGAGTCGGACGCGAGATAGCCGTCGTGCATCGCGATGGTCGAGGCGGCGTTGCCCGTGGTGAGGGCGCGTACTCCCTCGTTGGACCCGATGGCGCTCACCTCGATCCGGGCGTCCCGGCACCGGGCCTCGTAGCCCCGCCGGATGATGTCGGCCGTCCGCTCGAACGCGGTCGAGCCGACCAGGTGGAGCGTTCCGGAGAAGCACAGGGCACGGTCCGCCGGCGACGTGGCGACGCCGGCCAGCCGCCCCGCCCCGGCACCGGCGGCGAACACCAGCGCGGCGGCGGCGACCGACAGTGACCGCCGCCTGCGGGAGAACCACCGCTCCCCCGGGGGCGTCCTTCTAACCGGGGCGGCCTCCTGTTCGGTGCGCGGCCGGCTCTCGACCGCGGCCGGGCGATCCGCGAGCCCCTCCGCTGCGGCCACGCGTTCGCGGGTCTCACCCGCCTCCGCCGGGCGTTCCCGGAGCTCCTCCGCATCCGCCGGGCGGTCGCGAAGCGTCTCCGCCTCCGCTAGGCGTTCGCGGAGCGTCTCCGCCTCGGCCTGGGCCGCCGCGAGGCGCCGGCGCAGTTCGGCTCCTTCGGCGCGGGCGCGGGCCAGGTCGTCCGTTGGGGGGAGGTGCCGGAGACGCTCGTACGCCTCGACCCAGCGCGCGACCTCCGCGGCCGGCAGCCCGCAGGCCCGCGCGAAATGCCCGACCCTGACGCGCTCCCGGTCGCTGGTGGTGCGCCAGCGGTCCTTCTGAAGCATCGCGCTGATCGTGGCGTCGGGGAGCGTGCCCCACGAGCGCTTCTCGATCTCGGTCTGCCGCGGCGAGCCCGCCCATCCCCGCAGCTCCGCCAGGAGCAGGTAGAAGTCCCGGATGTCGCCCGCCGCCGACGGATCGGGCAGCCGCCGCTCGGCGGCGAACGTCGGCTCGGTCCAGGGCTTGAAGGTCACCGGGTACCGCTCGGTCAGCTGCCGCCACGGGACCTTCTCCCGGTACGCCTCGACCGCCTTCGTCGGCTTGCCGTGGCCGTTCCGCTCGAACGCCGCGCGCAGCTCGTCGCCCCATTCGTCCCAGAGGGCGTGCTCGGCCGCACTCCACCGGCCGCGCGCCTCGCCCACCTCGACGCCGTCGGCGCCCGCCGCGGCGAGGCACGCGCTGACGACCTCCCACGACATCAGCTCGCCGTCGCCGGACGACACCGCCTTGACCGTCTCCTCCAGCAGACCCGTGCGCTGGGCCAGTACGGCCGGCTCGGTCCCGGCCAGACGGACGGCCAGGTCGCGGGTGAACTCCGCCCTCCGGTCGACATGGGAGTCCAACACCCGCTCCGTCCGTCTCGCGCTCTTCGCCGCGGGCGCGCATCGCGCGGCGCTCTCCACAGTGCCGCCGGGACCGGTGTCGAACCTGCCAGTTATCCAGAAGTTCGCGTTCTCGTACCCGTTTGTACGGCCGGGGACTCCGGCCGGGAGGGTTCCAGGAACGCACCAGGAATTCCGGGAGAGCACCTGGAAACGGCGAATCGCACCAGGTCATCCGCCGATCGGGGCTACGGTCCGGTATTCCGCCACTCTGGCATCCATGAGCGCAGGACACCGCCCCATCTCGTACGCCGACCTGGTGATCGATCGATTCCAGAAGTGGCCGCTGACGGAATGCCGCGCCGACTGTCCACCCGGCCGGGCCCTGGCCCTGCACGGCCTGCAGATCGTTCATCTCCACGGAGGGGACCTGGCCGAGGTCCTCCTGACCGAGGACGTCATCTCCCGGCTCGGCACCGCCCTCACCGCCTCGGGCCGCGTCGACCTCCCTCCGGCCGCCGGCTGGGCGCAGGTCCACCTGGACACCGACGGCGATCTGTTCCTCCTGCAGTCCCTGGTGAGCCTCGCGATCCAGGCCAATGACCCCGGGTCCCATCCGCTGCGCCGTACGGTCACGGCCTGTCCGAGGTACGTCTCGGCGGCCGAGTCCGGGCCGTCCTGGCGGCGGCATCGCGGCCGGACGCGCCGGAGCAGGGCGAACGTGCCCGCCTGACCGAACGTCACCCCCGGGAGGCGGGGAAGGGTCCCTTCATGGCACGCTTTGCCGAAGCGGCCGAAAAAAGGGGGGATCCGGATCGTGGACTCTGAGCAGGCAGGCGTACCGCAGCCGGTGCTGAGCCCGCTGACGACCGCCGCCGTCTTCCTCGTGCTGACGGTCGATCCCGGCGGCGAATGCACGGCACGGGACCTGCTGGCCGACCTCGCGGGACTGACGAGGTCGGTCGGTTTCCGGGTGCCGGACGGCAGGTTGAGCTGCGTCGCCGGTATCGGATCGGAGGTCTGGGACCGTCTGTTCGACGGTCCGCGGCCCGCCGAGCTGCACCCCTTCCGTGAGGTGGCCGGAGCCGTGCACCGCGCGGTCGCCACCCCGGGCGACCTGCTCTTCCACATCCGCGCCGAGAAGCTCGACCTCTGCTTCGAACTGGCCTCCCAGATCATGAACCGGCTGCGGGGAGCGGTCACCGTCGAGGACGAGGTGCAGGGGTTCATGTACTTCGACGTGCGCGACCTGCTCGGCTTCGTCGACGGCACCGAGAACCCGGTGGGCCCCGCCGCGGCGGCCGCCGTCCTGATCGGCGACGAGGATCCCGCCTTCGCGGGCGGCAGCTATGTGATCGTGCAGAAGTACCTGCACGATCTGGAGGCGTGGAACGCCCTCCCGGTGGGGGAGCAGGAGCGGGTCATCGGCCGTACCAAGCTGGAGAACGTCGAGCTGGACGACGCCGTCAAGCCGTCCAACTCCCACGTCGCCCTGACCACCATCACCGACCCCGACGGCACCGAGCGCCAGATCCTGCGCGACAACATGCCGTTCGGCAACGTCGGCCGCGGGGAGTTCGGCACCTACTTCATCGGCTACGCCCGCACCCCGGCCGTCACCGAGAAGATGCTGGAGAACATGTTCATCGGCGATCCGCCGGGCAACCACGACCGGATCCTCGACTTCTCCACCCCGGTGACCGGGACGCTGTTCTTCGCGCCGACCGCCGACTTCCTCGACGACCTCCCGCCGGAGGCCACCGAAGGCGCCGCCGTGACCGCCGTCCTCGGCACGGACACCGACGTGGTCACGGCGGGGACGGCCTCCGACAGGCCGGCAAGCCCACACGACGGTTCCCTGGGAATCGGCGGACTGAAGAGGAGCAGCATCCGTTGAACAACCTGCACCGCGAACTCGCGCCCATCTCCGACGCCGCGTGGGCCGACCTGGAGGAGGAGGCGCGGCGGACCTTCCGGCGCCACGTCGCCGGCCGTCGCGTCGTCGACGTCCCGGAGCCGGGCGGGATCGAACTGTCCGCCGTCTCCACCGGGCATGTCGACCCGATCGCGGCGCCCGCCGAAGGGATCACCGCGTACGCGCGACGGTCGCAGCCGCTCGTCGAGCTGCGGGTGCCGTTCACCGTCGACCGCCGGCAGGTCGACGCGGTCGAGCGCGGCGCCCGGGACGCCGACTGGCAGCCGGTGAAGGACGCGGCGCGGAAGATCGCGTTCGCCGAGGACCGTGCGATCTTCCAGGGGTACGCCGCCGGGGCCATCGCCGGGCTCGGGGAGAGCTCCGCCAATCCGGCGCTGTCCCTGCCCGCCGACGTGCGCGACTATCCGGACGCCGTCAGCCGGGCGGTGAGCGCCCTGCGGCTGGCGGGCGTCGGCGGGCCGTACGCGCTGGTGCTCAGCGCCGACGCCTACACCGCCGTGAACGAGACCTCCGACCACGGCTACCCGATCCACGAGCACATCGCCCGGGTCCTGGACGGGGAGATCATCTGGGCGCCCGCCATCGATGGAGCGTTCCTGCTGTCGACGCGCGGCGGCGACTTCGAACTCCGCATCGGCCAGGACCTGTCGATCGGCTACCTGTCCCACGACGCCGACACGGTCCAGCTCTACTTCCAGGAGACCCTGACGTTCCTCGTCTACACCGACGAGGCCACCGTGACGTTCACGGCGTAGCCGCCGGGCGGACGCGGGGATCAGCGAAAGGCGCCGACGCGCTCTGGCGCAGCAGGGCCAGGGAGGTGTCCAGGGCGGCCTCCAGGTGGGTGGTCCGTCCCGTCGACATCAGGATGGTCACCCCGCCCTGCACCGCGGCGAGCAGCGCGGCCGCCGTACGGTCGGGGTCGAGCCGCCGGTCGACCTCGCCGGTCTCCTGCATGCCCGCGATGCCGGCCCGCAGGGCCGCCTGCCACTGTTCGATCAGCCGGGCGGTGAGCGCCTGCGCCGCCGGCGTGCTACGGCCCAGCTCGGTCATCAGCACCCCGAGCGGGCAGTTGACGCCCTGCTGCTCGTAGCGCCGGACGACCGCGTCCCGCCAGTCCTGCCACGCCTGCCAGGTGGTCAGGTCGCCGAGGTGCGGCTGCTGGTCCTCGATGACGCGGTCGGCCTCACGGGCGGCGACGGCGAGCAGGAGCTCCTCCTTGCCGCCGGGGAAGTAGTGGAAGATCTGGCTCTTGCTGGTCGAGGTGCGGGCACGGATGTCGTCCAGCGTGAGCGCCGCGATCCCGTTCTCCCGGATCTCGGCGGCCGCGCCCTCGACGATGCGGCGCCGAGTCGCGGCCCCTTTGGCGGTCAGCATGGCGCCCCTCCAGTTTGGACTTGCAGGTCCACTTTATCGGGACGGCAAGCTCCTGCTGCTGCCCTGGCCCCGGCCGCCGGCTCCCGGAGCCGGTGGTGCCCGGTGCGGAGGCGCCGCCTCCGCACCGGGTGGCTCGCCGGTGGCTAGGCCCAGGGCTGGTCGACGACCCAGCTCACGTCGTCGGCCCAGGACGTGGCGCTGTCGAAGGAGTTCGAGCCACCGTCGCTGGCGATGTAGACGACGTTGTCGTAGTGGCGGATGAACCGGTCCGGGTAGTTGTAGGAGGCCAGTGAGGTGCCCTGGCCGTTCTTGCCGGTCTGCGGGCAGAAGGTGGCGTCCGCGGCGAACAGCGTGCTGCCGTCATTGGTCTGCCGGTACAGATGGAAGTTCTGGTGCCGCAGGTAGTCGCCGGGGTAGTTCTTCGACTCGAACGACACGCAGGAGCTGTCGGCCAGACCGTTGTGAACGATCCACGTGGCGTCGTTCTTATCGAGCGACGAGCTGGAGGAATTGATCACCGAGGTGACGGCCTGGTCGTTCTGGTGCCGGATGTAGCGGTCGGTGCAGCAGGCCGTCGTCGCGCGCAGCGAGATCGACGAGCCGGGGGTGAGCGTTCCGCCGGTGCCGCCGCCGGTCGACGTCGAGTATCCGGCGGAGGTGATGTTGGCCTGCACGGAGTTCTCGGTGGCGTCCGAGGGGTAGCCGGAGGTCATCACGCCTTCGTAGAAGGTGCCGGCGGAGCCCTTGCTGTTGTCGCCGCCGATGCCGAGGATGATGGCCCCTTCCTTGTGCATCGGGTTGTAGCCCGAGACGCTGGGTCGCACCCCGTTGTAGTAGGTGGACAGGCCGCCCGACTGCGCGTTGCCGCCGCGGATGGACCAGTGGTTCGGCTCGCCCTTGACGATGGCGGTCAGGTACCGGTAGTTCACGGTCGGGTCGTTCGCGTTGTAGTGCTGATTGACGCCGGAGAACAGGCCGTTCTCCAGGTCCGCCATGACCCACGGGCCGTTGCCCGCGCCATAACCCCAGACCTTGATGTTCCCGAAATAGATGGCCTCCATGTGGCCGTTTCCGGTGTCGTTGCTGCTCGTTTCGGCGTTGCCGTAGTCGAAGCAGCAGCCGCCGTTGTAATGGGTGCCGTCGAAGATGGCGTACATCCCCTCCGGCTGGTCTCCGGTCGCGATCCCGCTGGTGTGGTTGTTGCGGTACCCGGTGCCGGGGGCGACGTAGACGCCGTAGGCCTTGTGGCCGCCCACCATGGTGGGCGCGGCGGTCGCGACCGCGAGGTTGTCGGGGCCGCCCGCGGCGCCGCCACCGGGGGCCTGGGTGAGGTTGTTGCCCCGGCCGGACTGGTCGTAGATGACGGTGATCAGGCAGGTGGTGCCGGAGCAGAAGGAGTCCTGGGCCGCCGCGTTCGCGTATCCGCCGGCGCTGAGCACGCCGATGTCGCGGGTGGTGTTGTCCGAGGAACGGCGTACCTGGTACAGCGGGCCGTTGTAGGAGGCGTACAGGGCGCGGGTCGTGCTGTGCGCCGCCACGCACGGCGTGCCGCCCGCCGCGTAAATGTCACACGGCAGGGAGGCCGCGGCGTTCGAGGGAGTGGAGACGCCGGCCAGCAGGCCGGCGGCGAGCGCGCTCGCCGCGCCCACCGACATCAGTCTTCTTCGCACATGGCGAAGCCGGGACAGGAAATTCATGGCGGGCCTCTCGTCCTATTGTTCGGCATACCGAACAATGTTCGAAAGTGGTCGCCTGGACGTTAAGACGCCTCTTGCGGCCTGTCAACGGCCTTTCATCGATTACCTGACAGCCGATTTACGGCCGGGCCGATCGGTGCTCTCACGCCGACCGGCCCGGCCGTAATGCGACATGACCCGTGGGGACGTCGCCCCGTGGCCGTCAGTCCCGGTGCCCGCCGCGGCGCTTGCGGAGCACGAAACGGTCCAGCTCCTGGTAGTCGGCGGAGCCCAGGTCGGCGCCGTAGTGCGTGACGGTGATCTGGGTGTTCCCGCCCGGGGCGTGCGGCTCGAAGTCGAACGCGGCGAAGCCGTACGGCCGCTGCAGGTCGCGGTACGCCGACCAGGGAGCGGGCTCGGTGGTGAGCTTGGACGCGCGCTGGGTCGTCGGGTCGCCGGGGCCCACGTCGTAGATCACCACGCCGTCGTGCGGGGAGTCGAACGCCGACCACGGCGTCGCGGACGAGTGCCCGCCCCCGCCGATGATCATGTGCACGGCGCCCTTGGTGGTGTCGATGACGGAGGCGTCACCGGCCTGCGGCGCCGGCGTGAGCAGCGAACTGCCCGGCAGCACCCCCTTGACCGGGAACGTCCGCTCGAAGTGATGCTCGTGTCCGGCGACGACGAGGTCCACGCCGTACTTGTCGAAGAGCGGCAGGAACTCCTGGCGGATCCCGAGGTCGGCGCCGTTGAAATGCGCGGAGGACATCGCCACCTGGTGCATGCAGACGATGATCCAGTCGATGGCCGGGTCCTCGCTCGCCGCGCGGAGCGTCCGCTCCAGCCAGGCCTTCTGCGCGCCGTGGCTGTATCCGCGGATGTAGGGGTCGTACCCCTTCGCCTTGTAGCCGGGGACGTTGTCGCGCCGGTACGCGCTGAACGCGCCGTCCTGCAGGCACACGTCGTCGTTGTTGATGGAGATCACCCGGATCGGGCCGACCGTGAAGGCGTACCAGTTGCCGGCGAACTCCCGTGATCCGTTGCCCGGGAGCGTGAAGCGGGTCTGGTACGACAGGTAGCCCTCCGGGCCGTTGCCGACCTCGTTCTCGTGGTTGCCCGCGCAGGGCATCCAGGGGCGGTTGCGCGCCGAGCGCTGGTTGTTGTTGAAGAAGGACTGCCAGGTCTGCACGGGCGCGTCGCTGACGTTGGCGTAGCACAGGTCGCCGTTCAGCAGGTGGAACAGCGGGTCGAGCCGCTCCACGGCGTCGACGATGTAGCCGGCGTTCGGCGTCGCGGGCCCGAGCCCCTTGCCGACCTTGGCGGGGACGGCCTGGTCGCCGAAGCTGGTGAACCGGAAGCCCTTGGACCGGCCGTGCGGCGCCGTGCGGAACGACCCGCTGAGCGGCTCCGCGCCGCGGTGCGCCACGTGGTACTCGTAGCGGGTGTCGGCCGCGAGCCGGGGCAGGACGGCGTGGTACGTGAAGACGGTCTCCCCGGTGAGGGCCTCGGTGTAGACGCGCTCCTCGGCCGGGATCTCCGAACCGAGGCCGTGACCCCGCCTGCCGAGCCGGACGACCGGACGGCGGACCCGCTGCGGCGCGGCCCAGGACACCGCCATCTCGTGGGCGGCGTCCGCGCCGAACTGCAGGTGCAACTGTTCGGGTGCGGGCGCCCCGGCCTGGTCCGGGGTGGTCACCAGGGCCGCGGCGCTGCCCGCCCGGCCCAGGACAGGCCCGGCGACGGCCAACCCGCCCAGTCCGCGCAGGACCTGTCGCCTGGCGACCCGGTTGGGTGACTCGTTCGGGGACTCGGCCATCAGGTACTCCTTGTCGATCGATACCGGGGAGCACGATCGCCGTTGCCGGTGATGGATGAGTGAACCGATCATCTCGGCTACATGAACAGTGTGCCGTTCCCGTGCCGCAGTCCGGCGGGAGACACATCATTCGCCCGTGATCAGGCGATGACCGTGCCCGCTCCGATCCAGGTCGGCGGCGCGTGATCCGCTCATCGCCGTCGGCACGCGGTACCGGCTGCCGGACGCTCCCGAGATCAGAGCGGGCATAGGGCGGGCGTTTGGGCGCTCATTGTGGTGTTATGAATGGGACATGAAGGCAGCTTTCCGGCATCTCCGGAAGCCTTCCCGCCAGTCGCCCGGCGGGCGTCCGCGCGATCGCCGGGTGTCTCTGCTGAGCCTGCGCAGCGTCGCCGGGCAGGTGTTCCTTCTGCAGGTCGTGATCGTGGTCCTGCTGGTGGCGGCCGCAGTGGCGATGGAGGTGTATCAGGCGGCGCATGACGCTCTGCGGCAGGGGCGTCGGGAGTCGCTCGTGGCCGCCGAGGCGTTCGCGAACGCGCCGGGGGTGGTGCAGGCGCTGCGCGGTCCGAACCCGACGGCGGTGCTGCAGCCGCGTGCCGAGGCGGCCCGCAAGAGGTCGGGCGTCCACTTCATCGTGGTGATGAACACCCACGGCATCCGCTACACGTACCCCTATCCGAGCGAGATAGGGAAGCACTTCGTCGGCACCATCGAACCGTCGCTGCACGGCCACATCACCATCGAGAATCGGGCAGGCGGGCCGTCCACCCCCGCGGGTGGCGGGATGTTCGTCCAGGCCGTGGTCCCGGTGTTCGACGAGCACGGTGCGGTGGTGGGCATGGTGTCCGCCGGGAAGACGGTCCAGGGTGTGACGCGCCAGTGGGTCTCGGACCTGCCGATCACCGTGGGCAGTGGTGTGGCGGCGCTGGTGCTGGCCGCGGCCGGGACGGCACTGGTGTCCCGGCGGCTGCGGCGGCAGACGCACGGTGTCGGTCCGGCGGAGATGACGCGGATGTACGAGCATCATGACGCGGTGCTGCACGCGGTGCGGGAGGGAGTGCTGATCACCGGCGCGGGTGGGCGGTTGATACTGGCCAACGACGAGGCACAGCGGTTGCTGGGCCTGCCGGCGGACGCACAGGGGCGGGATGTACGGGAGTTGGGGCTGCCGGAGCACATGACACGCGTGCTGGTGTCCGGTGAGCCGGTGACCGATGAGGTGCATCTGGCGCAGGACCGGCTGCTGGCGGTGAACAAACGGCCGACGTTCCCGGGCAGGGCGCAGACGGGCAGCGTGGTGACGTTGCGGGACACCACGGAACTGGCGGCGGTCTCGGGGCGGGCACAGGCGACGCGGGAGCGCCTGAAGCTGCTCTACGAGGCGGGGGTACGGATCGGGACGACGCTGGACGTGGTCCGTGAGGCGCGGGAACTGGCCGAAGTGGCCGGGGCGGGGTTCGCCGACGTGGTCATGGTGGATCTGATCGACGCGACGTTGCGCGGGGAGGAGCCGGCGGCGGGGCGATGGCGGCTGCGGCGTGTGGCGATCGGCGGTGATCAGCGGATCACGCCGCTGTGGCCGGTGGGCGAGCAGGTGTGGTTCTCACCGGCGGCGCCGCAGAACCGGGCGTTGGAGCAGGGGTACGGCCTGCTGCAGGCGGACCTGAGGCAGGCCCGAGGCTGGCAGGAGGAGGCGCCCGAGCGCGCCGGCGAAGCGCTGGAGCAGGGGTTGCGCTCGCTGGTGGCCGTGCCGTTGCAGGCGCGGGGTGTCCCGCTGGGCGTGGCGAGCTTCTACCGGGTGCGGGAGAGCCCGGCGTTCGACAACGAGGACCTGCTGCTGGCGGAGGAGTTGACCGCGCGGGCGGCGGTGGCCATCGACAACGCGCGGCGCTTCACCCGGGAGCACGCGATGGCGGTGACGCTGCAGCGGAGCCTGCTGCCGCGCAGGCAGCCGGAGCAGGACGCGCTGGAGGTGGCCTGGCGGTACCTTCCCGCCGAGACGGGCGTGGGCGGGGACTGGTTCGACCTGATCCCGCTGCCGGGAGCACGCGTGGCGCTGGTGATGGGCGACGTCATCGGCCACGGGATGCACGCCGCGGTGACGATGGGACGACTGCGCACCGCCGCCCACAACTTCGCCACCCTGGACCTGCCGGTGGAGGAGGTCCTGTGGCACCTGGACGAACTGGTCGCCTCCATGGACGGTGAGGAGCACATCGGCCCGGACCTCGAAGGTCGCACCAGAAACGAGGTGATCGGAGCCACCTGCCTGTACGGGATCTATGACCCGGTGGCGGGGACCTGCACGATCGCCCGCGCCGGACACCCCGGCCCGGCGGTGGTGTATCAGGACGGAACAGTCACTTTTCCGGACGTACCGGCCTCGCCTCCGCTCGGGCTCGGCGGCTACCCCTTCGAGACCACCGAGCTGCACCTGCCGGAGGGCTCACGACTGGTGTTGTACACCGACGGGCTCATCGAGGACCGCACCCGCGACATCGACACCGGGCTGGAACAACTGCGCCGCACGCTGCAGCACAGCGACGGACGCACCCCCGAACAGACCTGCCAGGCGGTGATCGACTCCGTCGCGCCGGCCCACCCCGCCGATGACGTCGCCCTGCTGGTCGCCCGGACCCGGCTGCTCCCACGCTCGCACCTGGCCGAGTGGGACGTTCCGGCCGACGCGGCGGCGGTCCCCGCTGTGCGGGCCGAGTGCGCGGCGAAGGTACGGGAGTGGGGGCTGGAGGAGATCGCCTTCACCACCGAACTGATCCTCAGCGAACTGGTCACGAACGCGATCCGGTACGGAGCGTCGCCGATCAAGGTGCGGCTGCTCCATGGGCGCACCCTGACCTGCGAAGTCTCCGACAGCAGCAGCACCTCACCACGACTTCGGCGCGCCGCCACCACCGACGAAGGCGGCCGCGGCCTGTTCCTCGTGGCGCAGCTCGCCGAACGCTGGGGAACCCGCTACACGACCAACGGCAAGGTCATCTGGGCCGACCAGGCCCTCGATGGACGCGAGCCCACCACCGAGGGCGGAACACTGGCCGACGTCCTGCTCGAGCAGTTCGACGCCGCCTCCCTCTGAACGCCCACGTTCCGGCGGGGACCGCGGCACGGTCCGGCGGCGGCCCTCAGCGCGGTGGCCAGGGCCACGAGCCGCCGTGGACGATCGCCCGAGTGAGTTCCTCGGGGTCGAGCGCCTCGACCAGCCGCCATCCTGCCGGAGGCGGGAGCATCGCCCACCAGGAGCCGGTGGACCGGCCGTACCAGAACACCAGCCCCGGGAAGCGCCTCCGCAGGATCGCGGTGGCGTCCGTGGTCACGGCCTCCTGCCCGGCCGATCGTCCCGCTTCTTCAGATACGCCGCGATCCGGTCGGCCGCGCCCACCGGATCGTCGACCGGGTGGTGGTCGTGGTCGTCACGACGCCACACGAAGGACGCGCGGGAAACGTCGACCGAGATCCACAATTTGCGGCCGGTAACCCCATTTCGGACTGATATGGCGGGACGCGCGTCGCTCATCCCGACGTTGAGCCCGAAAGCGGCGAGCTGTCGGCAGAGCTCGACCAGTGCGGTGATCTCTTCCGGTGCATTCCGATTCTGCTGCATGGGAAAAGCGTGGATGGTGCCCGGCGAAACGCCCTATCGCCCGGGGTCATCCCATCGAGGGATATATGCTTCGCGGTGCGCGGCATTTCGAATCAGGGATGGTGGATCTTGAAGGCGTTGACGATTCCCCCGTCGCTGTGGAATCGGCCCGATGTCACAGCCGCATTAAGTCGGCGTGATATCGGGCAGTTGTTCCGTCTTGTGCGGCAGTATGCCGGTGCGAGCCAGACCCAGCTCGCGATCGCCTGTGGCATGACCCAGGGAAAGATCAGCGAGTACATGAAACGAGGCGGCCGGCAGGTGCTCGCCCTGGACGTCTTCGAGCGCATCGCCGACGGCCTGGAGATGCCGGACGACGCGCGCATGACCCTCGGCCTCGCTCCGCGATCCTTCACGCGATTCCAACCCTGCGGATGGTTGGCTGATCCCCGACTTTTGGGTTCACTTGGGGGGAGTCAGGACGCAACCGACGAGGATGGCGAATCCGTGCAGAGGCGTACGTTCCACCGTCTCGCAGCAGCAGGTCTCTTCGAGGCCGTCCTCGGTGACGTTTCCGAGAACGCTCCGTCCGTCGACCACACCGAACCCCTCGTCATGGCCCTGACCGGCCATTCCGATGCCCCCGGGCGGCTCGCCGATCCGGCCGCTCAGGATCTGAGTACCTTATGGGCACGCGTCGCATCGGTGAAGCGCGACTTCCAGGAATGTCGCTACTCGACCTTGCCCGACGCGCTCACCGGCCTGCTCTCCGACATCGCGGCCACCTGCGAGACGCTGCAGGGGGACGACAAGCGCCGCGTGTACACGTTCTCGGCAGAGACGTATCAGGTCGCGGCCGGCGTCCTGAGCAAGCTCGGCGAAGAGGGGCTCGCCTGGCTTGCGGCGGATCAGAGCATGCGGGCCGCCCGCCGGAGCGAAGATCCCGTCACCGTGGGCTCCAGCGCGCGTTCCATCGCGAACAGGCTGGTCCAGGGCGGTCACTTCGGCGCCGCCGCCACGATGACCGCCTCATCCGCCGCCCGGCTGGATCGCGAGATCGGCGAGCACACGCCCGAGTCCCTGTCGGTGTACGGGATGCTGCTCCTCCGTAGCGCCGAGGCGGCCGGGCTTCGCAACGATCGCGCAACCGTCGCCACGATGCTCGACGAGGCGGAGTCCGCGGCCCGCCGCCTCGGCGGAGATCACAACTACCGCTGGACCGCGTTCGGGCCGACCAACGTGCGGCTGCACCGGGTCAACATCTCCGCATCCCTCGGCGACGCGGGGCAGGCGCTTGCCGAAGCACGCCGCGTCGACCTGCACCGAATCCCCACCAAAGAACGTAAGGCGGTGCTGCTGCTCGATACGTCGCGTGCTCTCCTGCAGTGGGGCAGGCACGAGAAGGCGTACGAGATCCTGCGGGCGGCCGAGCGGCTCGCGCCCGAGGAGGTCTCGGCGCGGCCCGTCGTACACCGTCTCGTCCGTGACCTGCACGCCGCGTCGCCGCCGACCGTACGGAGACGGCTTGGTGAGTTCGCCACGCGGATCGGAGTTGCGCTGTGACCGAGGAGCGGCGGAGCCGGGTTCTCTCGATCGTGGTCTGCGGCGCGGGCCCCGCCGGTGAGGTCGGGCGGCTGGTCGACCTGGCGTACGAGCGGGCCTGGGACGTCCAGGTCATCGCGACCCCGGCGGCGCTGGAGTTCATCGATGTGGCCGGCCTCGAGGCGCGGACCGGGCGACCCGTCCGCAGCCGGTACCGGAGCCCGGGACAACCTCGCTCGCCTCGGGCCGACGCCGTCATCGTCGCCCCCGCGACGTTCAACACGATCAACAAGCTGGCGGCCGGGATCAGCGACACCTATGCGCTCGGCGTCCTCGCCGAAGCCCCGGGCCTCGGCGTGCCCGTCGTCATCCTCCCCTTCGTGAACAGCGCGCTGGCGGCACGCGGGCCGTTCCGGCGAAGCGTCGAGGAACTGCGCGCCGACGGGTACCGCGTCCTGTTCGGCCCCGGCGGGTTCGAACCGCACCCTCCGGGTACGGGCGGCGAGCGCATCGAGCGATTCCCCTGGCGGTCGGCCCTCCTGGCGGCCGAGGAACTGCTCGCGGGCGCGGTGGCATGACACGGCTGCCGGGCTTCTCCTGCGTGGCTCGGTCCGTACGCCCGACGTTGCCCCGTTTAGCCGCACGGCCCGACCGAGATCCGGGAGACTGATCGCGATGACGACCATCGACGCGGAGCTCGCCGCGACCATCGCCGCGTACCGGACCTGCGAGTTCACCACCCTGGGGCGGGACGGCACCCCGCTGACCTGGCCGACCGCCGCCTGGTTCCATGACGACGGGACCTTCCTGGTCACGACCTCGCTGGCGTTCGCGCAGAAGGCGCTCAACGTACGCCGCGACGGACGTGTGGCCCTGCTGTTCTCCGACCCGACGGGCAGTGGGCGCCCCGACGCGCCGCAGGTCTTCGTCGCGGGGACGGCCGTCTGCCCGGAGGACATCAGAACCGGTCCGGAGGGCGCGGAGGACTACTGGCGGATGCTGTTCGAACGGCAGCCGCACAGCCGCGGGTACCTCAGGCCGCCGGCCCGCTGGTTCATGGACTGGTACTACCTGCGGCTGCTCATCACCGTCACGCCGACCCAGGTGAGCGTCCGGCCGCCGCTGGCCGAACTCGCGCCGCCGGAGCCGGCCGGATCGGCGGAGCCGGTCGCGCTGCCCGGTGCCGACCTGCTCGCAGGCTTCCCGAGCGCCGTCCTCGGCGCCCGGGACGCCTCCGGGGCGCCGCAACTCGCGCGTACGCGGGTGACGGCGACGGCCGGTGGCTTCGCGGTCGGGCCGCCGCCGGAGTGCGCGGTCGTCCCGGGCCCCGCCAGCCTGCTGGTGCACCGGCACGACGACCACCTGAACGCCGTACGGAACGTCCTCGTACGCGGCGAGCTGCGCGCGGACGGCGACGACTGGCTGCTGGTCCCGGACCGGGTCGTCGAGCCCGGCAATGTGGAGAAGCCGCGCGAGGCGATCCGCACTCTGCGCAACGTCCGCCGGGCGACCCGGAGGTACCTGGAGCGGCGCTCACTGTCCCGGCCCCGGGTGGAGTGGGACCGGTTCCGCGAGCTGGCTCGCTAGCGGTAGTAGCAGCCGCTGTCGAGGTCCTCCATCAGGGTGGGGCCGGTGGGCGTCCAGCCGAGGAGCGTGCGGGTGGCCGCGCTGTCGGTGGCCATGTCCGTTCCTCCACCGGCACGGCCTGGCCGGTGCGGTGCGCCCGTCTCACGGGTAGCGCGTATCTTCTGCGGCGGTCAGCCGACCGGGAGCTCGAAGCGTCCGAACACCCAGGTGCCGGGCGCCTCCGGGTGGTCGCCGGCCCAGAAGTCCGTCCACAGCCGGACGAACTCCTCCCTGGAGAGGTGGCCGTCGCCGTTCAGGTCGAGGAGAGGGAAGATCTCGTCGGTGTCGGTCGGGCGGCCGTTCCACGCCTCGATGAGCCGGTTGTACTCCTCTGCGGAGACGCGCCCGTCCCCGTTCTCGTCGACGGCCTCGAACATCGCCTCGGCGGTGCCGGTGACCGCGTCGGGCATGGCGCCGAGCCGGTCGACGACCGACACTCACCATCATGAAGCTGGCCTTCACCCCAACACCGGACGTACCCGAAGGACGATGTGACGATCCGTGCGCAAATCGCCACATGGTGCGACATTGATTCCGTGGAGTAACTGAAGCGTCACCGAAAGTAGGGCGGGCGTCACGCCACGCAGACGTCGGCCCCGCCTCGACGCGGCGCGTCGAGGCGGGCCGACGGAGGAGCATCCATAGGGGCAGACGGGGCCTCACCGCGCGCGGGGGAGGGCCTGGACCAGGGCCGCGACCAGTGTGTCCAGGACGATCAGCAGGATCAGGCCGGCGGCGAAGGCGTGCGGGAAGGTGCCGAGCGCGCCGTAGAAGATCACGCCGATCAGGGCCACCCCGATCGCGCCGCCGGCCTGCTGGGCGGTGCTCAGCACACCGGACGCGGTGGCGGCGTGCGCGGGCTCGACCCCGCCCAGCACCAGCGCGGGGAGCGGTGCCATGACCAGGCCCATCCCGGCGCCCGCGACCACCAGGCCGGGGATGATCCAGCCGACGGCACCGTGCTCGCCGAGCTCCAAGGCGGTCAGCGCGAGCACCACGTACCCGAGCGCCGTGCCCAGCGCGCCGACGGCGATGACCTGACGTCCGAGCCTCGCGGCGACCGCGGCGGCGCGCGTGGAGGACAGGAAGTAGCCGAGGCCCAGCGGGAGGAAGATCAGCCCGGACTCCAGGGCGGACAGTCCACGTCCCTGCTGCAGGTAGAGGGCCAGCACGAGGAAGAACGAGCCCATCGTCATCGCGTACAGCAGGCTGACGGTCGCGCCGACGGTGAACGAGCGGTTCCGGAACAGGGCCGGGGTCACCAGGGGTGCTGCGGCCCGCCGCTGGTACAGGGCGAACGCCGTCAGCAGGACGACCGCCGCTCCCAGGCACTCCCACGTCCATATCGGCCAGCCCTGCGCGCGGCCCTGCACCAGGGGAAAGACGATCGCGACCAGGCCGAGCGAGACGAGCACGGTGCCGACCAGGTCCAGCCGGGCGCCGGCCGCGGCGCGGGACTCGGGCACCAGCCGGGGGACCAGCGCGAGCGCGGCCACGCCCACCGGCACGTTGATCAGGAAGATGGTGCGCCAGCCGAGACCGGCGATGTCCGCCTTGATCAGGATGCCGCCGATGAGCTGCCCGAACACGCCGCCGAAGCCCATCGCGACGCCATAGGCGTTGAAGGCCTTGGCCCGGTGCTCGCCGGTGTAGACGGTGTTGATGATCGCCAGGACCTGGGGCATCAGCAGCGCCGCGCCCAGTCCCTGCGCGACCCGCGCGCCGATGAGGAACCCGGCGGTCGGGGCCTCCCCGCAGGCCGCCGAGGCCAGCGTGAACACGGCGAGCCCGATCGCGAACATCCGCCGCCGCCCGTACAGGTCGCCGAGCCGCCCGGCGGTGATCAGCCCGGCTGCCAGTGCCACCCCGAAGCCCGCGACGAGGAACTGGACCTGCGACGGGGTCGCGTTCAGGTCCCGCTGCGTGGCGGGGATCGCCACGTTGACGATGAAGAAGTCGAGGGTGGTGATGAAGACCCCGGTGAGGAGGACCAGCAGGGTCCCCCAGCCGGGGGCGGCCGTCACCCGTACGGGGACGGCCGCGGGCGCCTTGATGGCGGTCATGTCGTTGTCTCCTGCTCTGCTCGGCGGCTGCGAGATCGAGATTGCCGCCTGGGCCCGCACCGCGACGATTACGTGAGAGGTCATGAAACGTCCGCGCCCCTCGGAATCGAGCCGGGTCGTCCGCGCACGCAGGAGGTGGACACGAGGCCGGGTGTCCTACTCGGTGACCGGCTCCAGCCGCGCGTTGAAGTGCCGCAGGATCGGGGGCGACTCGACGACGCGGTAGCCCGGCACGAGCGTGGCCTGCTTGGCCACCAGGCCGATGACCTCCGCGACGTACTCCAGGTGACTCTGGGTGTACGTCCGGCGGGGGAGCGCCAGCCGGACCAGCTCGAACGGGGCGAGGGTCGCCGGCTCGCCCTCGGCGCCCTCCTTGCCGAGCATCAGCGTGCCGAGCTCGACGGTCCGGATGCCGCCCTCCAGGTACAGCGCGCAGGCCAGCGCGTGACCGGGGAGGCGCTCCGGCGGGATGTGCGGCAGCAGGCGTCCCGCGTTGAGGTAGACGGCGTGCAGGCCGGGCGGCCGCACGGTGTCGACACCGGCCGCGTTCACGAGTTCGGCCAGGTAAGCCGCCGAAGCCTCGCGTGAGCGGAGATAGTGCGGATCCGTCACCTCCACGAGCCCCTGGGCCAGCATCTCCAGGTCCCGGCCCGCCAGGCCGCCGTACGTGCGGAAGCCCTCGGTCGCGGTCAGCATCACCTCGCACCGCCGTGCCAGGTCACCGTCGCGCATCGCGAGCAGGCCGCCGATATGGGCGATCCCGTCCTTCTTGAGGCTCGCCAGGCACCCGTCGGCGAGGCGGAACGCGGCCTTGGCCACGTCGCGGGGGTCGGTGTTCGCGTACTCGGGGTCACGCTGGGTGACCAGCCAGGCGTTCTCGGCGAAGCGCCCGGCATCGAGGAAGAACGGTACGCCGTGCCGCCGGCACAGCTCGGACGCCGCCTCGAGGTTGGCCATCGAGACCGGCTGGCCGCCGCCTCCGTTGTTCGTGATCGTCATGATGACCAGGCCGACCCGGTCGGCGTCCGGGCCGGTCAGCGTTGTCTCCAGGGCCGCCAGATCGATGTTCCCCTTGAACGGCTCGTGGCTGTCGAGATCCTTCGCCTCCGGGCAGGGCAGGTCCCGGGCCTCGCAACCGATGAGTTCGGAGTTCGCCCTTGTTGTGTCAAAGTGCGTGTTACTAAGCGTTATTTGGCCTGGTTTGAGCAGTGTGGCGAACAGAATCCGCTCGGCGGCGCGTCCTTGATGCACCGGATAGATGTGCTCATAGGAGGTCAGATCCTCGACCACCTCGCGAAAGCGATGGAAGGATCGCGCTCCGGCGTACGACTCGTCCCCGGTCGCCGCGGCCGCCTGCTGGGCGGCGGAGAGCGCTCCGGTGCCCGAATCGGTCAGCAGGTCGATGGTGACCTCGTCGGCGCGCAGCCCGAAAAGGTTGTACCCGGCGCGTGCCAGGGCCTGCGCGCGTTGGGTGCGGGTGGTCACCGGGATCGGTTCGACGACCTTGATCCGGTAGGGCTCCATGAGGGGCATTCGCGGGGACTCCTTGCGTCATGCGGCGCGCCGGCCGGTGGCGGGCGCGGTCGGGGGAACGGCCGATCCGCGGTCGGTGCCGAGGTGGGGGATGGCAGGTCCGAAACCGGGATTGTTGACTGGCCGACAGATGGAATTATGGCGCGTTCCATGCCGATTTGGGCGCATCAAAATCAGAATTAATGGTGAACCGGATGCATCCTGACGGTCGTCCCGCCGTTTCGCCATGCCATGGGCCTGGCCGGAAGGACGTGCCGCCCACGCCGAGGGGGGGGCCGCACGCCTATGATCCTGATTTCGTGTCAACGAACTTCGGGCGGCCGAAGGCCGTCGCAGCCGACTACGCGTGGATCGGAGCCGATGAGGACGGCGGCCTGTTCTCGGCGTACTGCCTGACCCTCGTACGCGGCATCACGCCGAGGGAGTTCATGGACCGGCTCGGCGCGCGGATCATGTTCGAGGCCCTCGAACTCGCCGATGAGTTCTTCGACCTCTCGTTCCAGTACTGGGACCAGCCGCACTACGGCGACGTTCAGTTCATCGGCGCCACGACGGTGGCCGGAGACGGCGGGGACTGGACCCTGGCGCTGGAGGTGAACGGCCATCTTGGCGTGACCCCCTCGACCATGGGCCCGGTCTCGGCGGGGACCCGGCTCGTCTCGCACCGCTACAACGGCGGCAACGGCGTCGGCGGCTTCTCCTGGATCGAGGACGGCGACGTCCGGCTGGAGTTCGAGCCGCTGTTCGCCGGCAACCGGGAGGGCAGCACCCCGGACGCCCTCCTCGAGGACATGAGGCAGATCGGGTTCGACCTGGAGGACGACCGCGAGGAGATCGGCCCGACCACGACGGCCGCCTTCGCGCTGGCCGAGCGGCTCACCGGAGTCCGCGTGACCGAGGCCATGCTCGACGACGCGGTCTACCTGTGCGGCACGGCCGCCGTTCGCTGACGGCCGCCCGTGTCCTCAGGTGTCTCGCCGATGAGCTCGTCGAGGATCAGCACCGGACTGTCGCGGAGCATCGCCCGCGCGATGGCGATCCGCTGCCGCTGGCCGCAAAGGCGCCGGTTCAGGGCCGAAGCAGGGCCTTGATGGCTCGCCGCTCGTCCATCGCGGCGTACGCCTCGGCCACCTTCTCCAGCGGCAGGGTCAGGTCGAACACCTCGCCCGGCTCGATGCGGTGCTCCCAGACCCGCTCAAGGAGGTCGGGCAGGTAGGCCCGCGCCGGGGCCGGGCCGCCGCGCAGGCCGACGTTCTTCCAGAACATGTGCTCCTGCGGGAGGTCGGTGATGTGGGGGACGCCGACCCAGCCGACCATGCCACCGGGGCGGGCGGAGCGGAGCGCCTGCGCCACGGACTCGTCGGTGCCGACGCATTCGAGGACGGAGTCGGCGCCGACGCCGCCGGTGAGCTCCTTGACCGCCTCGACACCGGCGTCACCGCGCTCGGCGACGACGTCCGTGGCGCCGAACCGGCGGGCGACCGCCTGCCGGTCCGCGTGGCGGCTCATCGCGATGATCCGCTCCGCGCCGAGCTCACGCGCCGCGAGCACGCCGCAGAGGCCGACCGCGCCGTCGCCGACCACGACGACGGTGCCGCCGGGCCGTACGTCCGCGCAGACCGCGGCGTGCCAGCCGGTGCACATCACATCGGAGAGGGCCAGGAGGCCGGGCACCAGGTCGTCGGCCGGCCGCTCCGGAGTGGCGAGCAGGGTGCCGTCGGCGTTCTGGACGCGGATGAGCTCGGCCTGGCAGCCGTCGTAACCGGTGCCGTTCTGGCAGTTGGCGTGCGCCCCGGCCCGGCAGACCGGGCAGGTGTTGTCGCTGGTGAGGAAGCCGCCGACGACGAACTGTCCGGGCCGGACCGACGTCACCGCGGAGCCGACCTCCGCGACGACGCCGACGTACTCGTGGCCGATGGGCGTGGGCTGCGGCACCTCGTTGATGCCGCGGTACCGCCACAGGTCCGAGCCGCACACACAGGTCGCGACGGTGCGGACGATCGCGTCGGTGGGCTCGACGATCTCCGGGTCGGGGCGCTCCTCGAAACGGACGTCGCCGGGGCCGTAGATGATCGTGCTGAGCATGGGCAGCTCCTGTCTGGCTAATCGGGGGGATCAGATCGTACGAGGCCGGATGGTCCGGGTCAGCGGTCGATCATGCGCATCTGGGCCTCGTTGTGGTGGTGGTGGATCTTGCCCTCGGTGACGAGGTCGGCGAGGGCGCCGATGGTGTCCTCGTTGGCGTGATCGTTTTCCTGGGTCCTCTCGCTGCCGTCGTGAGCCGCCCGCCGCAGAGGGGCCGGGGCGGCCCGGGCCGTCGACGCGGCCCATCTCCAGGAAACAGCCTTCCGCCAGGTGGCGGCAGTGTCTGTCGTTCCAGGTAATGCCAGTACCTGCTTCGCCGAGCGGCCGTGCGCATACCGTAGGGGCATGGACGATCGCGCCGAGATCAAGGAGTTCCTCGCCTCCCGCCGGGCCCGTGTCACCCCCGAGCAGGCGGGCCTGCCCGCCTACGGCGGCAACCGCCGGGTGAAGGGGCTGCGCCGGGAGGAGGTCGCGATGCTGGCCGGCGTCTCGGTCGACTACTACGTGCGGCTGGAGCGCGGCAACCTGTCCGGCGCCTCCGACGGTGTTCTGGACGGCATCGCCCGCGCCCTGCGACTCGACGACGCCGAACGCGAGCACCTCTTCGATCTCGCTCGGCGCGCTCCCGCGTCCGCCGCGACCCGCCGCAAGGCCCCCGCCCGGCGGCTACGGCCCGCACTCCAGCACATGCTGGACGCCATCGGCGACGCCCCCGCCTGGATCCGCAACGACCACCACGACGTGCTGGCCACCAACCGCCTGGCCCGTGCCCTGTACGCGCCGATCCTGGCCGATCCCCGCCGCCCCGCCAACACCGCCCGCTTCATCTACCTCGACCCCGCCGCCCGCGACTTCTTCACCGACTGGGACAAGGCCGCCGACGACATCGCAGCCATCCTCCGCGCCGACGCCGGACGTAACCCGCACGACAAGACCCTCACCGATCTCATCGGGGAACTGTCCACCCGAAGCGAGGTCTTCCGGCAACGCTGGGCCGACCACAACGTCCGGTACCACCGCACCGGCGTCAAAAGGATCCACCACCCGGCCGTCGGCGACCTCGAACTTCACTTCGAGGCCATGACCCTGACCTCCGAACCGGGCCTCACCATGATCATCTACACCGCGACCCCCGACACCCCCAGCGCCGACAACCTGCGCCTCCTGGCCACCTGGGCCGCCACCCAGGACCGGCCCGACCCCGCGCTCCACGACGACCACCGTTCCTGATCGCGGCGGCCCCGCAGTCCCGCGGGGCCGCGCGGTGGACTCGTCACCGAACCGTGCGGATCTTCCCGCCGGCGCGGTGACGGGTCATTCCGACCAGGAATAGCTGACCCGCACGCGCAGGGGGCTGCCCCAATCGATGGTGGCCCAGGTCCGGATGCCGCCCTGGTAGGGCTCGATGTTGCGGACGGTCATGCGCGCGTCTCCCATAATCGGCACGTTGTTCTCGTCCACCTCCACGATCGAGGCGAACACCAGAGTGGTCGGGGTGATCCAGGGCGCTCCGACGTCGAGGATCACGTCGCCGTTCGCGGTGAAGTAGCCCCAGCCACCGGACATCGCCGTGACGCCACGCTTGGCGGCGGGCTCGATGAGGGTGTTGATCATCTGCAGTGTCATGGTTTCCCTTTCGGTGGGATCTGCGGCCGCGTCACGAGCGGCCTTCCCGCGGGCCCACCACGCCCACCCCGGTGACACACCCGCCCTCGCCATGGCCGGGCAAAACGTCTGGTCGACGAGCCCGACGGGGCAGAGGTCAGCCGAACGGCGCGCGGAAGGTGCGGCGGCCGGCGGTGACGTCTGTCGTCTCGCCGGCCGGCAGGATCACCCGCGCGGTCGCGTTCGGCGGGACCAGCACCTCGACCTGGAGTTCCCGCGTGGCCGGAAGCAGCCGCCAGCCGGCCTCGGCCCGGCCGTACGGGGTGTCGAGGGTGGCGGAGGCGTGGGTCAGCCCGCCGCCCGGACGGGGGCGGACGAGCAGGCGCCGGTAACCCGGCTCGTCGGGGGCGAGACCGGCGACGACGCGGTGCAGCCAGTCGGCCACCGCGCCGTAGGCGTAGTGGTTGAACGACGTCATCGTGCCCGGGTTGACCGTGCCGTCGGGCAGCAGGCTGTCCCAGCGCTCCCAGATCGTCGTGGCGCCCATCGTCACCTGGTACAGCCATGACGGGCACGCGCGTTGGAGCACCAGGCGGTACGCGGTCTCGTGCTCGCCGGCGTCGCACAGCGCGTCGCAGACCAGCGGCGTGCCGACGAACCCGGTGCCGATGCGGTGCCCGTCGCGGCGGACCACCTCGGCGAGGCGCCGGCCCGCGGCCCGGCGGCCCGCCGCGTCCTCCAGCAGGCCGAAGCCGAGCGCCAGCGCGTACCCGGTCTGCGAGTCGCCCGTCAGCCGCCCGTCGGGGCCCTGGTACTCGGCGTGGAACGCCGCGCGGACGCGCCCGGCCAGGTCGTCGTACCGGTCCCGGTCCGCGGTCTCGCCGAGGACCTCCGCCGTACGGGCGACCAGGCCGGCGGAGTACGCGAGGTAGGCCGTGGCGACCAGGCCGGGCGGCGTACGGGTGGCGTCGGGCCGGTCGGGCGGCGCGGCCGGGTCGAGCCAGTCGCCGAACTGGAAACCGGTGTCCCACACGTACCGGTCACCGGCCAGCGCTGCGACGCCGTCCACCCACGCGCGCATCGACGGGTACTGGCGGCGCAGCACGTCCCGGTCGCCGAAGCGCCGGTACATCGTCCAGGGCACGATCACCGCCGCGTCGCCCCAGGCGGCGGCCGGCCGCGCGCCGTCGCCCTCGACCTTCACGTACGGAACGTACGGCGGGACGAGGCCGTCGTCGTGCTGCTCGGCGGCCAGGTCGGTCAGCCAGGAGGCGAACAGGCCGCCGCACGCGTACAGGAACGCCGCGGCCGGCGCGAACACCTGCGCGTCGCCCGTCCAGCCGAACCGCTCGTCGCGTTGCGGGCAGTCGGTGGGCAGGTCGACGAAGTTGCCGCGCATGCTCCACACCGCGTTCTCGTGCAGGCGGTTCAGCATCGGGTCGGAGGAGGTGAACCGGCCGGTGCGGGTCATGTCGGTGTGGCAGACGACGGCGCGCACGTCGGCCGGGTCGAGCGTCCCCGGCCAGCCGCGCACCTCGGCGTAGCGGAACCCGTGGTAGGTGAAACGCGGCTCCCATTCCTCGATCCCGGCGCCGCGCAGCACGTACTCGTCGGTGGCGCGGGCCGTGCGCAGTGGCCGGACGCACAGGCCGCCGCGTTCGTCGAGCACCTCCGCGTGGCGCAGCGTCACCACGTGCCCGGCCGGGCCGCCGACCCGGATGCGCAGCCGCCCGGCGATGTTCTGCCCGAAGTCGAGGATGGGGTGACCGTCCGGCGACTCGGTGACCGCCACGGGTTCGAGGACCTCGGTGCGGCGCACCGGCGGTCCGTCGGGGGCGACCAGCCGGGCCGGGTCGGCGGCCACGACGCGCACCGCCCGCCACGCCTCGTCGTCGAAACCGGGCATCGACCAGCCGGGAGGTACGGCCCGGGCGTCGTGGCGTTCGCCGTCGTACAGGTCGGACGTCACGATCGGGCCGGGCGCGCAGGCCCAGCCGGGGCCGGTGCCGACGCGGCCGGTCGTGCCGTCGGCGTACCGGACCTCCAGCTGGGCGAGCAGCGCGACCTCGTCGCCGTAGTACGCCGAGCCGTCGGCCCAGCCGAGCCGCCCGTGGTACCAGCCGTCGCCGAGGAGGGCGCCGAGCGCGTTCGGCCCGGGACGCAGCAGGTCCGTGACGTCGTACGTCTGGTACCGCAGGCGGTTCCGGTAGCTGGTCCAGCCGGGCGCCAGCACGTGGTCGCCGACCCGCGCGCCGTTCAGCTCGAGCTCGTAGACGCCGAGCGCGGTGGCGTACAACCGGGCGGAGACGATCCCGTCCCGCAGGTCGAAGCCGTGGCGCAGCATCCGGTCCGGGCCGCCGGTGACGAACGCGGCGGTCCAGTCGCCCGGTCTCAGGAGACCCGCCTCGACCGGGACCGCCTCGCTCCACGGCGACGGGCCGGCGTCGTCCGGTCCCCAGACCCGCACCCGCACCCGGCGCCGGTCCCGGGAGGCGAGCGGAGGCGCGGGCCAGGGCACCAGCACGGACTCGCCGGTCTTCTCCCGGCCGGTGTCCCAGACCACTCTGCCGGCCTCGTCGAGCACCTGGAGCTGCCGGACGGTCTGCCGCCAGCCCGTCGCGTCGGTGACCGTCGTCCACGACACCCGCGGCCGGGGTACGCCGATGCCGAGAGCCTCGCGGTGGTGTTCGAAACGGACGTCCGTCACCTTCACGCGGCGCTCCACCGGGTCATCGTGTGGCGGATGTTCGGTCGGTCGTCGGCCATGGGCGGTCCTTCGCTGGACGTTCTGATCCGTCCGCGGCGGCACCGGGCGGGTCCCGGTCCCGTTTCGAGTCCGCCGTCGGGCCGTGGGCACCGTTCCGGCCTCGGACTCTTCGCGTCGTTGGTACTGGATCATGCGCGGCGGCCGGTCCGGCCGAATAGCCCGCAGTGGGCTTCAAGTAGCACGAAATTGATATCGCGCTAATCTCGCCCCATGACCGAGCCGGTGGAGCTGTCGCGGGCCGGCCTGACGTATCTCACCGGCGGCGCGCCCGCGCACGCGGGCCGTTACGTGCACGCGCGGTCCCATGTCGCGCACACGCACAGCTTCCTGGAGATCGCGGTGGTGGTCGGCGGCGTCGGCGTGCACCACTCCCCGGCGGGCCGCCGTGACCTGCGGTCCGGCGACGTCATGGTGCTGCGCCCGGGCGTGTGGCACGGCTACGAACGGTGCCGCGACCTCGCCCTCTACAACTGCTGTGTCAGCACCGGGCTGCTCCAGCACGAGCTGTCCTGGACCCGCGAGGACCCGCTCCTAGGCCACCTGCTGTGGACCGGGCCGATGTCGGCGCAGCGGCGCGGCACGCTGAGCACGACGCTCGACCCGGCCGCGCTGAAGGAGTGCACGGCGCAGCTCCGCGAGTTGAGCCGGCTCGGGCCGGCGGCGGACCGCGGCGCCGTGATCGGGCGGCTGTTGCTGTTCACGACCCGGCTGGCCCGCGCCGTCGCGGCCGCCGAGGGGGCGCCCGCCGGGCGGCCCCCGACCCACCCGGCCGCCGTGCGGGCCATGCGACTGCTGGAGTCGCGTCCCGCGCACGCCTGGACGCTCGCCGAGCTCGCCGGCGAACTGCACATCACACCGAGCCACCTCGTGCGGGTGTTCAAGGCCGCCACCGGCCTGCCGCCGATGGCCTACCTCTCCCGGCTGCGGGCCGAGATCGCGGCCTCGCTGCTGCTGCGCACGGCGCAGCCGATCACGCAGATCAGCCGGTCGGTGGGCTGGCCGGACCAGAACTACTTCGCCCGCCGGTTCAAGGCGCACTTCGGTCTGACCGCGACCGCCTACCGGCAGCGGTTCGCCGAGCAGGCTCCGTTCCCGCTCGTGCCGCGCAAGCCGGTTCTCCCGGACGCCTGATTCGCGCGTTATCTCGGCTTTAAAACCACACGTCAACGCGTGAACTCCGGTCGGCCTGGGCGGGTGCGGCGTGGGTGCCGCCGGGTTACGGCCGGTCTCGACTGGGCTTATGTCCGATCGATAACGGGGCTTGACGTCGGTTACATGCGTGCTACAAGATCCGGAAACCACCCGACGTGGATGTGAAGATCACGGCATTGAGTGTTATGTCGCTGATCTGACGGAGGAGCGGATGGACGGTACCGGAACGCGTGCCGGCAGGCGCGGACCCGCCGGACGGCAAGAGGAGATCGCCGAGCACGTGCTGACCCACGGCTCGGCCACCGCCGCGGAGCTGGCCGAGCGGTTCCAGGTCAGCCTCATGACGATCCACCGGGACCTGGACGAGCTGGAGCACCAGGGCATCGTCCGCAAGTACCACGGCGGGGTGACCGCGCAGCCCTCCGGCGTGTTCGAGAGCAACGTCGCCTTCCGCATGAAGGCCATGCAGCTCGAGAAGGACGCGATCGCCGCGAAGGCCGCCGAGATGATCGAGCCGGGCATGGCCGTGATGCTCGACGACTCCACGACCGCGCTGGCGCTCGCCCGGCGGCTGGCGGGCATCACCCCGCTCACCGTCGTCACGAACTTCATGGAGTCGCTCAACCTGCTGTCCCAGGTGCGCGACGTACGGCTGATGGCCCTCGGCGGCGACTACGACCCGCTGCACAACTCCTTCCTCGGCGTGTCCTGCATCGAGGCCATCGACTCTCTCCAGGTGGACCTGTGCTTCGTGTCCACCTCGGCGGTCTCCGGCGGCTTCGCGTACCACCAGGAGCAGCACATCGTCTCGGTCAAGCGCGCGATGCTCGCCCGCGCCGCGCGCAACGTGCTGCTGCTCGACCACACCAAACTGAGCCGGACCGCGCTGCACCGGGTCGCCCCGCTGAGCGTGTTCCACCGGGTGATCGTCGATGCCGGGGCGTCCGCGGACGCGCTCCGCGAATTCGACGAGCACAAGATCCCGTACGAGGTCGCCGCATGACCGCGGGCCCGGCCCCGGTGCGAGATCACCGCGCACGGCGGCGCTGAAAGAACACATCACGTCTCGGGGGATTCACCGAACCACAAGGAGGACCCGATGACATCGCGATTCGAGCCGAACCGCAGGCAGTTCCTGCGGGCGGCGGGAGGATTCGCCGCCGTGGCGGCGATGCCGGCGGCGCTGACCGCGTGCGGCGGATCATCGAGCTCGGGCGGCGGCGGGAAGACGCTGCGCCTCGTCGGCGTGGCCGACCAGCAGAAGGCGCTCGACGAGCTGACCAAGCTGTACACGCAGGCGAAGTTCGCGACGTCGTACGCGCCGACGGACCAGGTGCAGACCTCGCTGCGCACCCAGCTCGGCGCGGGCAACGCGCCCGACGTGCACGTCGTCTACCCGGGCAGCGGCAGCGCGATGTCGATGGTGGAGATCGCGCAGGCCGGACTGCTCGCCGACCTCAGCAAGCAGCAGTGGACCCAGGTGATCCCGGCCGGCCTCAAGCCGGCGTTCCAGCTCGAGGGCAAGACCTTCCTGTACTCCGCGGGGTCCAGCGTGATCGGCGCGATCTACAACAAGAAGGTCTTCGAGCAGGCGAAGGTCGAACCGCCGAAGACCTGGACCGAGCTCCTCGACGTGTGCGACAAGATCAAGAAGGCGGGCAAGATCCCGATCGCGCTCGGCGCGCAGACACCCTGGGTCACCCAGCTGATCACATACGCGCTCGTGCCGTCGACCGTGTACGCCAAGAACCCGCAGTTCGACGCCCAGATGAAGGCGGGCTCGGCGAGCTTCGCGCAGTCGGGCTGGCGGGACGCGATGAACATGTACCTGGAGCTGCAGAAACGCGGGTTCTTCAACCCGAACCCCAACGGCACGACGTACGAGCAGCAGACGTCCATGGTGGCCACCGGCAAGGCCGCCATGGCCGTCCAGGTGTCGGCCGTGCTGCCCGACTTCCGCAAGGCCGCCACCAACGCCGATGACCTGGCGATGTTCCCGTTCCCGGGCGCGGACACCGAGGCGGGCGTGTGGATCCCCGCGGGCGTCGTCGTCGGCCTGGGTGTGAGCGCGCGGAGCCGGAACGCCGACGCGGCCAAGGCGTTCATCGAGTTCCTCGGCAAGCCGGAGAACATGAACCGCTGGGCACAGGCGGTCGCCTGCATCCCGCTCAAGCGGGACGCGAACTCCAAGATCGACCCGGTGCTGGAGCCGTTCCTGCCGTTCATCGAGGGCAACAAGGCGGTGCCCTTCATGGACCAGGCGTGGCCGAACGCCGAGGTCCAGCCGACCCACTTCGCCGTCGTCCAGGACCTGCTGGCCGGCAAGACCACCGTGGACAAGGGGCTGGCGAAGATGGACGAGATCTACCGGAAGAAGTCATGACGCTCGTTACCCGTCGTGCCACCCGCTCGGCGACCACGCGCCCGGCGGCGCGCGGTCGCCGGACGGGCGCGCTGATCCCGCCCTGGTGGTTCGTCGCTCCCGCCCTGCTGGTGTACGCGCTCGTCGTCCTCTACCCGAGCGTCTCGGGCGTCGTGTACGCCTTCACCGACTGGAGCGGGATCGGCGACAAGTCGTTCAACGGCCTGGCGAACTTCCGGACGCTGTTCGGTGACGAGCGGGCCGTCGGCGCCCTGCGCAACACGCTGCTGCTGACCGTCGCGATCGTCATCGTGCAGAACGGCGTCGGGCTGCTGCTCGCGCTCGGCGTGCACGCGCGGATCAAGTCGCGGACCGCACTGCGAGTGATCTTCTTCGCGCCCGCGGTGGTCAGCCCGGTGATGATCGCCTTCCTGTGGAAGTACGTCTACAACCCCGACCCGCACGCCGGACTGAACGGCATCCTCGGCATGCTCGGCCTCGGCGGGCTGCGGCAGGACTGGCTCGGCGACCCCTCGCTCACGCTGTGGTCGGTGGCCGGGATGGTCGTGTGGCAGTACGCCGGCTACTCGATGGTCATCTTCCTCGCCGGGCTGGAAGGGGTGCCACCGGAGCTGCACGAGGCCGCGATGATCGACGGCGCCGGCCGCTGGCAGCGGTTCCGCTACGTCACCTGGCCGCTGCTCGCGCCGTCCCTGACGATCAACGTGATGCTGTCCACCATCGGCGGGCTGAAGCTGTTCGACCAGGTGTACGCCGCGACCGGCGGCGGCCCCGGCTACGCCAGCGAGACCCTGTCGACGGTGCTGTACAAGCAGGCCTTCGTGTACGGCAAGTACGGGTACAGCACCGCGATCGCGCTCGTGCTCGCCCTGTTCGTCGCGGCGGTGTCGCTCGTGCAGATCGCCTATCTACGGAGAAGGGAGGTCACGGCATGACGCACCTGCGGTACGGCCTGCGGACGTTCGCCCTCGAACTCGTCATGATCGCGGTGGGCCTGGCGTTCCTGTTCCCGGTGTACGCGCTGGTCGTGCTCTCGCTGAAGGACCCCAAGCAGATCGCGAGCACGCCGTTGTCCCCGCCGACCGCGCCGACGCTGGACAACTACTCCCACGCGTGGTCGAGGGCGTCGCTGGGCTCGGCGCTGCTCAACAGCACCATGATCACCGTGGCCGGCCTGGTCTGCCTGATCGCGCTCGGCTCCTTCGCCGCGTACTTCCTGGCCCGCTGCGCCTCCCGGCTCGGCTACGCGCTGTACGTCCTCTTCCTGCTCGGCATCGTGCTGCCGTTCCAGCTCGGGATGATCCCGCTGTTCAAACTGGTCGACCAGCTCGGCCTGCTCGGCACGTACCAAGGCATGATCGTGTTCTACACCGGCATCCAGCTGCCGTTTACGATCTTCCTCTACACCGGGTTCATCCGGGCGCTGCCCCGCGACTACGCCAACGCGGCGCTGATCGACGGCGCGTCGCACCTGCAGGCGTTCACCCGCGTGGTGTTCCCGCTGCTGCGGCCGATCACCGGCACGGTGCTGATCCTCAACGCCGTGTTCATCTGGAACGACTTCTTCACGCCGCTGCTCTACCTCGGCGGCTCCAGCAAGGAGACGGTTCCAGTACGGGTGTTCTCGTTCGTCGGGCAGTACGTCTCCGACTACGGTCTCGTCTTCGCCGGTCTCGTGCTGGCGGCGCTCCCGATCATCGTGGTCTTCCTGGTGCTGCAGCGCTACGTCATCCGTGGCTTCGCCGGCGGGCTGAAGGGATGAGCGGGCTGCCCCCACGGCTGGCGGCGGTGCTGCGCGATCCGCCGCCGGAGTTCTCCCCGGCCGCGATCTGGTGGTGGAGCGGGGAACGCCTGGACCGCGCCCGCCTGCGGTGGCAGCTCGAGCGGTTCGTCGCCGGCGGCGTGCACAACCTGGTCGTGCTCAACCTCGCGCCGTCGGGGCCGATGTTCGGCTCCGACGCCGACGACCCGGCGTTCTTCACCGAGCCCTGGTGGGAACTGCTCGACGGTGTCTGCGCCGACGCGGCGGAACTCGGCGCCTCCCTGTGGTTCTACGACCAGCTCGGGTTCTCCGGCGCCGACCTGCAGGCCCGGCTGGTCCAGGAGGTGCCGGAGTACGCCGGGCGCTGGCTGCACCGCACCGGCGTGGTCCGCCGCGGCTTCGACTACCTGTCGGCGGACGCCTGCGCCACCCTCCTCGACCGCGTGCACGGGGAGTTCGAACGGCGCCTGCCGCACCGGCTGGGCTCGGTCATCGTCGGGTCGTTCCAGGACGAGCTGCCGGCCCTGCCGACGTGGTCGCCGCACTTCGCCGAGGAGTTCGAGCGGCGGCGCGGCTACGACCTCACCCCGTACCTGCCGATCCTGTGGACCGGCGAGCCGGGCGGCGCGGACGTCCGGCACGACCACCACCGCTGGACCGGCGAGCCGGGCGGCGCGGAGGTCCGGCACGACTACCACCGCACCCGCGCCGAGCTGGCCGAGGAGGCGTTCTTCCGCCCGCTCGCCGAGTGGCACGACCGGCACGGCCTCCTGCACGGCTGCGACCAGCAGGACCCCGCCCGCGCCGGGGACCCGGTGGACGGCGTCCGGCTGTACGCCGACTACGCGCGCACTCACCGGTGGTTCGGCGCGCCCGGCTCGGACCACCACGGCGACGCGCGGATCCACTCGTCGCTGGCCCACCTGTACGGGCGGCCGCGCACCTGGATCGAGGCGTTCCACTCCAGCGGCTGGGGCGGCACGCTGGAGGAGACCTTCGACTGGCTGCTGCCCTGGCTGCGGTCCGGCGCGACCCTCTACAACCCGCACGCCGTCTACTACACGACGAAGGGCGGCTGGTGGGAGTGGGCGCCGCCGTCCACCGACTGGCGTCAGCCGTACTGGGCGCACCACAAGGTCTTCGCCGACGCGGTCACCCGGCTGTGCGCCGCGCTGTCCCTCGGCGACCACGTGTGCGACGTGGCGGTGCTGCTGCCGACCACGACCGCGCAGGCCGGCGCCCGGCTCGACGGGGTCGACGACGACGCCGTACGGGCCCAGCGGATCTACCGCGAACTCGTCGGCGACATGGCGTGGTTCCACACGGTCCCCGGTGCCCTCGACCGGCTGCGGCTGGACGCCGACGTGATCGACGACGACTCCGTGCACCGGGCCACCGTGTGCGACGGGCGGCTCCGGGTCGCCGGGGAGGCGTACGCGACGATCATCCTGCCGGGCTGCACCGTGCTGGACGCCGAGACGGCCCGCCGCCTGGACGAGTTCGCCGCCGCCGGCGGCAACGTGATCGCCGTCGGCGCGCTGCCCGAACGCACCGTCGGCGGCTCACCCCTTGCCGTCCGCGACGCGTCGGAGCGCCCACGGTCCGGTTCTCCCGACGGCGCGCCCGAGCGGGCGGCGGAACCCGTCCGCGCGCGGCCCGCGGGGAGCGGCGACGTCCTGACGCGGCTGCGCGAACGCTTCGCCGACCCGTCGCTGCCCGGCGCGGCCTTCGTCGGCTCCACCGGCGAGCTGACCGTGCCCGGACCGCCGCGGGTCGCGGCTCCGGTGCCCGTCCTCGTCCGCGCGGTCGACGGCGCGACGCTCGTCTTCGTGACCGCCGCCGTCCCGCACGCCAGTGACGTGTCGGTCGGCCGCCCCGACGAGCGGGGGATCGAGCTCGGCTGGCTGGACGCGACGTACGACTTCGACCCCGGCCGGTACGCGACCGAGACACGCGTGCGAGTGCGCGGCGTACGCGGCGAGCCGCTGCTCGCCGGCCCGTTCGGCGGGACGGTGCGCCCGCTCGCGTACGAGCGGAACGGCGACGTCACCGAGGTCGTGGTCCCGTTCGACGACGGTCCCGCCGCCCTCCTCGTCTTCCCGGATCCGGCCACCGCCGGACCGCCCGACGCTCCGCACGGTCCGGCGTTCGCGGGCGCGGCCCCGACGACCCCGGTCGAAGCGGACTCTCGCGACGGCACGCCGGAGACCGCCGGCTCCGGTGACGGCCGCGCCTCCGGTTCGGGCGGGGCCGGTGCCGCGTCCGAGAGAGCCGCCCGGTGGCGCGATCTTCCGGGCGGGGCCGATGCCGCGCCCGAAGAGGCCGCCGAGTGGCGCGACCTGGGCGCCACCTGGGACATGGAGCTCATCGGCACGCTCGACAACACCTGGGGGGACTTCGCCCGGCCGGCCGGCGAGCCGCCCGGCCCGGCGCGGTGGACGTTCCGGCACCGGGTCGAGGCGGCGGGCGACGACGGCCTGCGGGACGGCTGGGCGGAGGCCGGGCACGACGACGCGGCCTGGGCGCTCGCGCACGCGACGTTCGGCCCGCACGCGCTCGCCGTCGGACCCGCCCGCCCCGGCGACCTGCCCGGGCCGTGGCCCGAGGCGGGCGCGGGGTGGCGGCCGCTCGGCTACTCCACCTCACGCGGGATCCACAAGGACCCGATCCACCGCGAGACGCTGGGCCCCAAGGGGCACGTGCCGGAGGAGTTCCTCGACCTGGGCGACGTGGCAGCGGGGCAGGCGGTACGGCTGCGCACCGTCCTGATCGTGCCGGAGGCCGTCGAGGCGACGCTCGCAATCGGCGCGCCGGCCGCCAAGATCGTCTGGCTGGACGGCGCGGAACCGCCCGTCGACGACGGCGGGTACCTCGCCACCGCCCCGGTGCGGCTCGGCGCGGGGAGACACGTGCTCGACCTGCGCCTCGTCCCCGACGAGGACGTACGGCTGCGGGCGCACATCGCCCTGGTCCGGGACCCGCGTCCGTACCGGAGGCCGGAGTGGATCGGCCCGGCGGGACCTCCACGGCCCGGCGCCCGCGTCGCGCTCGGGACGAGCGTCCCCCTGGACGCCGTGCCGGACCGCGCCGTGCTGCAGATCGCCGCGGCCGACCCCTGCCGGGTGCTCGTCAACGGCACCGAGGCCGGCCGCCAGGGCGGCTTCGACCCCTACGCCGAACACGACGCCCCGCGGGTGCGACGGTACGACGTGGCGGGCGCGCTGCGCGCCGGGGTCAACGAGCTGACCGTGGAACTCACCGAGCGCGACGTTCCCGCCGCGATCCTCGTCGACCGGGACTTCGGCGGCACGCCGGACGGGACCTGGCGAGCGGTGCGGGACGGCGTGGCGGTCGGAGTCGTCGCGCGCCGCCGGCAGTACGGCGATCCGGCCGCGCTGCACCTGTGGCGGCGACCCCACCCGCTGCCCGGCACCGCCTGGCTGGAGCCGTCCGAGGCGGGCGACGACGCCTGTGTCCTTCCGGTGGTGTTCGCCGTGCCGCGTACCGGGCCGGAGCGGGTCGAGTGGTTCCGCTTCGCCGTCCCGCCCGGCGCCACCCGGATGGAGCTGCGGCCGCACGGCGACGTGCGGGTCTTCGTCGACGGCACCGAGCACCCCGTGACCACGGCGGATGCGGCCGGGGCCGCCGAACCGCCGGTCCGCGGCGTCGACCTCGGCGGCGGCCCGGGCGCACGGTGCGCCGCCGTGCGGGTGCGGACGCTGCCGGGATACGAGGAAGGTGCCGCTTTCGCGGCACCCGTCCGTTTCGAGGTCGGCCCCGGCCGGATCGAACTCGGTGACTGGGCGACCGTGGGACTCCCGGAGCACAGCGGCGGCGTCCGGTACCGCCGCCGGATCGAGCTGGACCACGGGACGAACACGGCGCTCGACCTGGGACGCGTCCGCGGCACCGCCGAGGTGATCGTGAACGGCCGGTCGGCGGGCGTCAGGGTGTGCTCGCCGTACCGCTTCGACCTGACGGAGCTGGTCCGGCCCGGCCCGAACGAGCTGGAGATCGTGGTGTTCGGCACGCTCGCGCCCTATCTCGACGCGGTGAGTCCCACCCACTTCGTCTTCCCGGGCCAGTGCGTCTCCGGCCTCATCGGCCCCGTCCGCCTCCGGCACTGAGCCGGCCGGTCCAGTCGTCGATCCGCTCAACCGGACCGCGCCGGCGACCGTACGGCCGCCGGCGCGTGAGGCTCAGCTCAGTGCTGGACGCCGAGCGCTCGGCCGAGGGTGTGGAACAGGTCGGTCTGGTCGGTCACCCCGACCACGTTGGCGGCCTGCGGGCCCTGCGCGGCGATCCGTACCTCGGTGCCGGTGTGCTCCTGGGACTGACCCGGCGTGTTGGTCGCGTAGTTGATCTTCATGTTGGCGCCATCGGCGGTGATCAGCGTCGCGGTCTGACCGGGGCTCTGGGTCTCGACCGGGATGATCTGGCTGGTGTGCCCGTGGTCGGCCGTGACGACGACGAGGGTGTCCCGGTGGTGGCGGGCGTAGTCCAGCGACGCCTGGACCGCCCGGTCGAACTCGACGTGCTCGCCGATCTGCCCGCAGGGGTTCGCGGCGTGGTCCTGCTTGTCGATCGACGCGCCCTCGATCTGCAGGAAGAAGCCCTTCTTGCCGTGCGCGGTCTGGGCGTCGAGGAGGCTGATCGCCTTGTTCGCCATGTCGTGGAGGTGCGGGCCGCTGAACTGGCCGTTCGTCGTGCACCGGGCCGGATCCGTCCCGCCGACCTTCGCCAGCGGACCGGTCCACTCCAGCGGCAGGTTGCCGTCCGCGAACACGCCGAGCAGCTTCTTGCCCGGCTTGGCCGCCGCCAGCCCGGAGGCGTCCGTGACGACGTTGTAGCCCGAGGCGGCGGCCTGGTCGAGGACGCTCTTGCCCTTGAACGCACCGGCCTTGATCGTCTGGGCGAACCGCGCCTTGCCGCCGCCGAGGTAGATGTCGGCGCCGGTCTGCACCTGCTGCTCGGAGATCGAGCCCGGGCCGCCGTTCACCTTGTCCTGCTGCGGGCACTTGGCCATGTCGGCGGGTCCCTCACAGGAGCGGTCGGCGACGTGGGCGGCCAGCACCGCCGGGGTCGCGTCGCCCAGCTCGGCGGTGGTGACGTCGCCGGTGCGGAATCCGGCCTTCTTCGCCAGCTCGAGCACCGTGGACTGCGGCTTGCCGTCCGGCGTCACCGAGATCGCGCCGTTGTAGGTCTTGTGCCCGGTCGCCCAGCCGGTCCCGCTGGCGGCGGAGTCGGTGACATAGTCGGGCTTGCGCGGGTCGTTCTTGTCCACGGCGTACGTGGTGTACGCACCGGTCAGCGGCAAGGTGTCCATCGCCAGGCGGCCCGCGGCACCCTTGGCGTAGTTGCGGGCGATCGTGATCTCCGAGTCGCCCATGCCATCGCCGATCAAGAGGATGACGTTGCGAGCCCGGCCGCTCTTGATCGCCGCGCGTACGGAGTCGGTCCGGTCACCGCTCGAGGCGAAGGTGGGTACCGCGGCCGCCGCGCAGACGCCGACCGCGGTGACGGCGACGATGCTCCGGCGGAACAACCTCAAAGACGAGGCCATCAAGCTCTCCTCTACAAGAACTGGCTGATCGATGAGGGCACTCCACCGTCGCGAGATGGCCTCTTCCGGCGGTGTCGGTAAAGACAGCGCAAAAGAAACCCCAAGACCAGGTGAAATGAGGTGTCGCGGCTAGGAGTCGATGAGTCCCGCGTCGTGCGCGAGCAGTCCCGCCTGCGTGCGGTTGACGCACCCCAGCTTGTCCAGGGTGCGCGACACATAGCCCTTGATCGTGGCCTCGGAGAGGAACAGCCGCGCCGCGATCTGCGCGTTCGACAGGCCCTCGCCGAGCCCGGCCAGCACCTGGGCCTCCCGTTCGGTCAGCGAGCCGACCAGTTCGCGCGCGCGTTCCCGGGCCGACAGGCCGTCCGTCGACACCGCGATGAGCCGGCGGGCGGCGGCGGGCGACAGGACGGTGTGCCCCTGGGCCGCCGCGCGCACCAGCCCGATCAGCTCCTCCGGCGGCGTTGACTTGACCAGGAAGCCGGTCGCCCCGGCCCGCAGGGCACGCAGCACATACGGGTCGGCGTCGAAGGTCGTCAGCACCACGACGTTCGGCGGGTCCGCCAGCTCGTTGACGCGCTCGATCGCGGTCAGGCCGTCCATGCCCGGCATGCGCAGGTCCATCAGGACGACGTCCGGGCGGTGCCGCCGGACGGCTTCGAGGCCGGCCGCCCCGTCGTGTGCCTCGGCGACGACCTCGATGTCCTCGGCCGAACCGAGGATGGTGCGCAGGAACGCCCGCACCATGGGCTCGTCGTCCACCAACAGCACTCGGGGCATGCTCACACCGTCGATTCCGCAGTAGGCACGTACGCGGGCAGCGTCGCCTCGACGCCGAACCCGCCGTCGGGACTGGGCCCGGCACGCAGTCTGCCCTGCACCAGCTCGACACGCTGCCGCAGGTGGGTGATGCCCAGACCGGAACCGGAGCCGGCGAGGGCACTGCTGGGTCTGCCGGTCGGTGGCGTGTTGTGCACCGTGAGCCGCAACCGCGTCTCCGCGTACTCGACCCGTACGGTCACCCGCGCGCCGGGCGCGTGCTTGCGCACGTTGGTCAGGGCCTCGCGCAGCACGCGGTAGGCGATGCGCCCCATCACCGGTGAGGCGAGTGCCGGGTCGCCCTCCTGGACCAGTTCGGTGGGTATCCCCACCGCGACCGACTCGGCGACCAGGTCGTCGAAGCCTCCCACCGAGGGCGTGTGATCGCCGTCGGACGCGGCGCGCAGGATGCCGACCACGTCGCGCAGCTCCTCCAGGGCCTGGCAGCCCGTCGCCCGCAGGTCCTCCGCGGCCTGCCGGGTCGCCTCGTCCTTGGCGGTCACGCGCAGCGCGCCGGCCTGCAGCACCATCAGGCTCACCCGGTGGGTGACCACGTCGTGCATCTCGCCGGCCAGCCGCGCGCGCTCCTCCGCGCGCGCCCGCTCGGCCAGCAGGTGCTGCTCCCGCTCGGCCCGCTCGGCCCGCTCCACGAGCGCGCAGACCATCCGCCGGCGGGCGTCGAAGTACAGCGCCAGCAGCGGGCCGACCGCGGTGCGCAGCAGCCCTATCGTCATGGTCGTCACGGACGGGTCCCAGGGCCGCATGACGACGACGGTGAAGGCGGCGAGCGCGACGAGCGCCGCCTTGCGGTTGCGCTGGTAGAAGAGCGGACCGTACGCGGCCAGCATGGTGGACAGGGGGGCCCAGGAGTTCCCGTGGTGCGCCGGCGTCAGCGCGCCCACCGGTGAGATCAGCAGCGTCACCGCCAGCGTGAACGCGCCGAGCACGCCGACGACGGTGAGCGGGGCGATGCGGCGGAAGGCCAGCGACCCGCAGGCGAGCGCCTGCGCGCCCAGCATGACCCAGGCGACGGTGTCCGGGTGGTCCGGCCACCACGTGGCGTGGACCAGCGTCAGGCCGGTGTCGAGCACCCCGAACGCGACCGCGATCGCCACGTCCAGGGCGACCCGGTGCTCTCGGTGCCACCGTCTCTCCGCCATGCCCCATACCATAGGGAACGCGGGCTCCCGTCTCACCTGCGCGGGAATCACGCAGAACGTCCGTCTTGGGCGGACCCTACGAAAGTCGTATGCCACCCCCCGCGAGTGGCCCCTTCGTCGCTTCCGGAACCGACGGCCGGCCCTGTCGCACCGGGGGCCCGCCGCCCTGGAATAGAGGGCATGGCAACGACGAACGACCCCGTCACGACGACCCCCCGGCTGGGGCGCTACACGATCGATCCGAACCGCTCCTCCATCACGTTCCGAAGCCGCCACTTCTTCGGCCTGCTGCCCGTGAAGGGCACCTTCGCGATCCGTGGCGGAACGGTCGATGTGGCCGAGCCGCTCGCCGAGTCGAACCTTCGGGTGGAGGTCGACGCGGCGAGCTTCCACACCGGCAACGACCAACGGGACGCGCACGTACGGTCGGCGACGTTCCTCGACACCGGCCGCCACCCTCTGCTCACGTTCGTCTCCGACGGCGTGGACGCCACCACGGTCTCCGGCACGCTCACCGTGCGCGACGTCTCGCGGCCCGTGAGCCTGGCGATCGCGGGCTCCGAGGTGGCCACGGAGACCTTCACCGTACGCGCCACGACGCGGGTCGACCGCCATGACTTCGGCGTGACGGCGTCCCGCCTGATGGCCGGGCGGCACATCGACCTGACGCTGGACGTCACCTGCGTGCATCGCTGACCTTGACGACCACCGAAGCGCCGGAGAGAAGGACCATGACCACCGCGGTCGTGGTGGACGGCCTGCACAAGACCTACGGCGCGGTACGGGCCGTGGACGGCGTGAGCTTCACGGTCGAACACGGCGAGATCTTCGCGCTGCTGACCAGCGACCGGCGTGCCCCGGAACGCGCGCCGGAGAGGAGCGCACCGTGAGTGTCGCAGTCCCGGAGGCGGCGCACCGGCAGGCCGCACCTCGCCGCGGCGCCGGCCACGGCCGCGTCAGCAACGCGCTGAAGAACGACGGCGCCGCCGGCCTGACCATCACCGCGATGACCTCCAACGGCGACATCACCGCCCGCAGCCTTTGAGCGGCGGTCGCTATGCCCACCGCGCCGACCGGATCGCCGGTGGTGCGCACTGGGGGGCGGCGATGCGACGCCTCTCGGGGTGGTCGCGAGGGGGCGTACCGAAAGCTCGGGAAAGACCGCGCGGTGGCGCTGACATGCGGGCTTCAGCCCGTTCCCGGACCGCGATCGCCGAGCATCCGGTATGCCTTTTCGACTCGGGGCGGTACCGGCCGCGGCGGTATGCCGGAGGCGGCCACGGCCGGTACCCGCCGGGCGGCTAGGACGTCGGGGTGCCGTAGACGCTGACTTCGGTGAGGTGGAAGGTGGCGTTGGCGGTGTTGCCGAGGCCGGTCACCCGGACGTACCGGGCCTTGGCCTCGGTGTTCATCGTGTCGCCCGCGTCGGTGGCGGGGCCGGGCCCGTTCCGGCCGCCGACGGTGAACCAGTGGGTGCCGTCGGCGCTGCCCTCCAGCCGGTAGGTGTAGTAACGGGTGCCGTCGACATAGTTGCGGACGTTGACGCGGGACACGTCATCGACCGCGCCGAGGTCGACCTGCCACCAGGTCTGGCCGTACGTCATCGGCCCGCCCCAGTACGGGGAGTTGGCGCGGCTGCCGTCGTTGGCGGCCTCGGCCGGGTGGCCGGACTCCGACGACAGTGCCGTCACCGGCTTGTGGAGGCTTTGCAGGACGTCGCCGGACCCGTCGCGGGAGCTATCGGGCGCGTCGGCGATGCCGCCGGCGAAGAGCGCGATCGCCTCCTGCGCGGTGTGGGCGTTGACCGCGCTGACGAACATGCCGACGTCCTGCGTGCCCGACGCGCCGGCGACCGTGCCGGATCCGATCACGGTCCAGTTCTTGTCGTCGGAGCTGCAGGAGCCGGTCACGCGGCCGCCGTCCGTGCGCAGTCGCACGTAGACCTCGCCGGCGGTGAACCCGCCGACCTCGGTCATGTGATCGAGGCTGCCGTCGCCGTCGCCGTCGCCGTCGGCGTCATAGGAGAAGGCGCAGCCGTGCTCCGGTGTGACGGCGATGTCGGCGTACCCGGCGGACCCGGTTCTGGACAGGTCGTTGCTGACGACCAGGCCGGCGCGGGTCGAGGGGGACGCCCCGTCCAGCTTGGTCACCTTCGTGGACACCGCGTGGCCCGAGGTGAGCCCACCACCCTCGTAGACGGTCGCGAGTTCGTTGGTGGCACCCCACATGTCCTTGCCACCGGCGGCGATGCCCGTCGTATCGCCCGTTCGCGCGAACTCGGCCGGTGCGGAGGCAGCCGTCTTGTACGGCGCCGCGACCGTACTCCCGCCGACCATGAGGAGGGAGTGTGCGGTCGCCCGTCCGGGCGCGCCCGCGGCGGTACGCCAGGAGGCCGTGGCGTTGAGGTCGGGCAGGGAACCGGCCGCGGCGTCGGCCGGGGCGGTCACCGTCCAGGTCGCGGTCGCGGTCTTGCCGGGATCGACGTCGTTTCCGGGGCCGGTGGCGCCGGTCGCGGGGCGGACGGCGTAGCCGTGTGGCGCGGTCAGCTCGAAGCCCACCTTGTACGCGGTGCTCAGCGCCGAGTCGCTCGTGAAGGTCGCGGTGACGTGGACGGTACCGCCCGGGGTGACACCCTTCCGGTCGGAGGCGAGGGTCAGCACACCGGACGTCTCGTCGGCCGCCTTCGTGGCCAGTCGGTAGGCGTCGCCGTGCGGCACGGCCGCGTAGCGGGTGCCCGCGTGCGCCCAGCTTTCGGCGACCGCGCGCCAGTCGATCTGCTGCGGCTCGTCACCGGTCTTCAGCGAGTTCTTCAGCACGCCGAAGAACATCCTCCAGCGTTCGGCGTAGTAGCCGCCGACCAGGCCGTTGAAGTCCCGGCGCGCGTAGTCCTGGATCCCGGGGCTCTCGGTCTGCCACAGTGTCACCAGCGACTTCAGGTCGTAATCAAGGGTCGCGGCCTCCTTCGGGTTCGCCGCCTGGCGGGCCGCCTCCCGCTGCCACGTGCCGAGCAGGAAGTGCGGATCGGCGCCGAGCACCTCGTCCATCAGCTTCATCTCGGCCATCCACCGGTCGGTGAGTCGCCCGAAGGCGGCGCTGTCGCGGTCGCGATAGGCGGCGAGGATCTGCGGCAGGAGCGCTCTGCTGCGGTTGGCGAGCACCTGACGAGTGACATCGACGAGGTCGTAGCGGTACGCGTCGGAGTGGCGCAGCCGCGGATCCACCTGAAGCAGCTCGTGCAGTGCCTTCTCGAACTCGGCGGGGTCGTACTGCAGTGCCGCCTGCCCGGTGTCGGTGAGGCTCGGCTGGTCATCGAACAGGGCGGTCACGTGCCGGGTGTCCTTGCCCGCGGGCCAGGAGTACGCCGTGCGCTCGATGATCTGCCAGGCCGCCACGGCGTGCGGGTCGGCGGCACCGTAGCGGGCGGTGGCGTACTCGGCGAACCAGGCGTCCATGTCGACCGGGCCGTTCTCCCACGGCATGTCGGCGAAGAACTCCACCGCGGCCGGGTTGTTGTCGATGGCCTCGGGCATCAGCGCGATGCCGTTCATGGCGTTGCCCGGTTTGGCGCGCCAGGCGTTGAACTTCTCGTTCCACACGGTGAGGCCGGCACCGAAGTTCTGGTGGCCGCCGAAGTTCCAGATCGTGCCGAAGGCGTACTGAGTGCCGAGGAAGTCCTTGTCGCGGTCGGTGATCCCGGGCTGTTCGCTGAGGCCGTCCACGACGAACATCTTCGATCGGTCGACCGCCTGGAGCGTCGCCGGAAGGGGATTGCTCTGCCAGCCGAGGATCACCCAGATCGCACCCGGGTGGGCGGCCTCGAGCGCGTCCTGGACGGCCTTCGACGCCGGGCCCACCGGTACCGACCCGGCGGTGCCGCCCTCGTGGAGCAGGTCCATCTTGTACATCGTGGAGGTGCCGAAAAGCTTGGTCTGTGCCTGGTAGAACGCCGCCGCGACCTTGCCGAACTGCGGTCCGGTCGGGTCGAGCCAGTCGGGACGCCGCAGGCCGTTCCAGGCGCCCTGCGGGACGGTGTTCGCCCCCGGGTTCCGTGCGGCGAAGTCCGTCGGGACCGTGCCGTAGTAGCCGGGGAGCACCGGCGTCATGCCCAGTTCGCGCAGCCGGTCGATGATGCGCCGGGCGAGCGCGGCGCGACGGTCGATCAGTTGCTGGGAGATCGGTGAGCCGGTGCAGCACATGTTCTGCAGCAGCCACCACGCCTGGTGGGCCGGCTCGGGGATCCACTTCCGCATGTCCGCCGCGCTGTAGCCGAACTGCTGGAAGGCCTGCTCGTAGACGGCCTCCTGCCCCTCGTAGACCAGCACCTGGTTGATGCCGAGCAGTGCGAGCACGTCGAGGCGGTGTTCCCACTCCTGCCAGCTCAGGTACGCGCCGCCGTATCCCTCATTGGTGTCGTTGAGCGCGAACCGGTTGGCGACCGACGCGTTCTGCGCGATCGGCGCGGACGGCAGCGGCAACCGCGAGGGAAGGTCGAGCTGCGAACCGCCGATCGAGACGTTGGCGTGCGCGACCTTGCGCAGGTACCAGCCGAACCCGGTGAGCTGCACGGCCGGGGAGGTGCCCGCGACCAACAGGTGCCCGCCCTCGGCGGAGACCTGGAAACGGTCGGCGCCCGTGCCCTTGTCGATCGTCCGGAGCGTGACCTGGTCGGCCCGGCTCTTACCGAGGATCCGCTCCAGCGCCTGGGCGGCCGGTCCGTTGTCACGCGCGGCGTTGTCACGCGCGGCGGCCGTCGCGCGTGTGGGTTCCGCCGTCGCCGGTGGCGCCACGGCCATCGGCACGGCCAGCGCCGCCGCCATGGCGGCGATGAGTGTACGAGATCGGCGCCTGATGTCCGATCGTCTTCCTGGTCGTCGGCCCAACACGATGGTGGCACCTCCAGCGAAGGAAGTTTATTAAGGTCTTTACAAAACCTCGCATTCATAATGTGCATGCGGGACTCTGGGGTCAAGGGGGCCAGTGGATCTTTCGGAGGAAACAATGGGAGACGAGCGTGCGGTCGGCACTCCCGTTCTGCGCCGCCTCAACACCGCTTCCGTGCTGCGTGCGGTGCGCGACTGCGCACCCGACCCCGTACGGCTGGCCGAACTGGTCAAGCTGACCGGCCTCACCCGTCCCACCGTGGGCCAGGCGGTGGAGGACCTGGTCGAGGCGGGCTGGGTCCAGCACCACCACCCGGCCGCCGCCTCCCGGAAGGGCGGCCGTCCGGCCGTCCGCGTCTCCCTCCGGGGCCGCGCCGCACCCGTGCTGGGCCTCGACGTCGGCCCGCACACGGTCAGCGCGGGGATCGACGACCTGGCCGGCCGCCGCCTCGCCGCGGTGCGCCGATCGGTCGACCGCAACAGGGCCAGCCGCCTCCTGACCGTGGTCGACGCGGTCATCGCGCGCGTCCTCGAGGAGGCCGGCCTCGATGCGGACGAGATCGCCGCGGTGGTCGTCGCCACCCCCGGGATCGTCGACTCCGGCTCTGGCCGGATCCTCCTGGCGCCCAGCGTGGCGGGATGGACCTCGGTGAACCTCTCCGATCATCTCCGCGACCGGTTCCGCTGCCCGGTGCGGGTGGAGAACGACGCCAACCTCGCCGCCCTGGCCGTCGCGAGGGAACGGACCGGGTCCGGCACTCTGCTGGCCGTCCAATGGGGAGAGCGGCTCGGTGCCGGCGTCGTGATCGACGGACGTCTCCACCGGGGCACCGGGGCGGCGGGCGAGATCGGCTTCATCCGGCCACCCGGTCGCGTCCCCGACACCGACGACGGCAGAGGCCCCCTCGAACGCGCCATCGGCGCCGAGGCCATCACCGAACAGGCCCATCGGGCCGCCCGTACGCACCCCGAATCGGTCCTGCGCGACGGCCCGATCGACGCCGCCGCCGTCTTCGCCGCGGCCGCCGCCGGGGACGCGGTGGCCGAGCGTGTCGTGGACGACGTCGCCAGGACCTTCGCCCACGCCATCGCGCCGGCCGTCCTGGTCCTGGCGCCCGACGCGGTCGTGATCGGCGGCGGGGTCGCCCGCGCCGGGCCCGTCCTGCTCGCGGCCATCACCCGGCACCTGGCCGATCTGACCCTCACCCCACCCGACGTGGGAATCTCCGGTCTGGCCGAGGACACGATCCTGACCGGCGCCCTGCGCATGGCCCTGGACGAGGTCTGGCGCCAGCTCCCCGCCTGACGACCGCTGAACTGAGTCCGGGGTACGACTCGGGCGAACCGCGGGCAGGCAGGCCGGCCCGAGACCGCCGGACGGCTCGAGTTCCCCCGGGTTCCCGCAAGGCAGGACACCGGCCGAAGAACGAGCCCACCACCGTCGTCGCCCGACATGGCCGGCCGAGGACGGCAATCTGAAGTCCGCGCGAGCGGCTCGTCTGGGGTACGGGATGCCCGGCACGGCGACCATGCGCGCTCCCGGTGCTCCCGCCGACGCCTCCCAAGGGCCGCGATGTGAAGGCCGCCGAGCAGACCACGGTCGTCTACGCCGGCGGTGTTCTGCGGATCGAGACCGCGGTGAAGAACCAGCACTTCGGCCCGTCCGGGTCCATCGAGGTGGCGGTCCGGCTGCCCGCGGGTTCCGGCATCGAGGCCAGGGCCGCCGGCGCCGAATTCTCGACCACCGGACGGCTCGGCGACATCACCGCCCACAGTCTTTGATCAGCAGCCGTTGCAGGCGGCATCGCCGCCCTCGCCTACCTCTGGGCCAACGAGACCATGAACCGGCCGAACAGGGCCGTCGGACCATCAGGTCGGACGGCCCTGAACCTTTCCGGCCCGCCGCGCCGCCCGGATCGCCGGTGCTGCGGACTGAGGGGCGGCGATGTGTCGCCTCTCGGGGTGGGCGCGCGGGAGCGTACCGAATGCCCGGGAAAGGCCGAGCGGTGGCGCCGATATGCGTGCTTCGCCCCCTTGCCAGACCGCGATCGCCGAGCTGTTCGGTCACGCCTGGGGCGGCGACCGCCGTCGCGAAACGGCCCCGAGGCGGAGACTGGGCGCTCTCGGTGGGACCGAGAGCGCCCAGCTCACTGCCGGTGCGCCGCCAGGGACTCGAACCCCGAACCCGTGGATTGAGAGTCCGCTGCTCTCGTGTCAGATCAGTGCTCTCACTGCCGGTCTATGCCGGATCGTCCGCGACTCGACCGGTTCACGTGAAAGGTGGCCGCCTCGACGGTGTGTGAGATCTTGCGGGAGGCCGGTATCGACCCGGCTCCTGAGCGCGCCTCCAGCACTTGGGCTGGCTTCCTGCACTCCCAGGCTGAGGCCCTGCTGGCGTGTGACTTCTTCGAGACGGTCACCCTCTCCGGAGCGCGCATGTACGTGTTCGCGGTGATCGAACACGCCAGTCGCCGGATCCGGATCCTGGGCGCGACCGCGCACCTGACCACATCCTGGGTGGCGCGGCCGCCAGAAACCTCGTCATGGATCTCCCGATCCCTGCCGAAGAGCTACACCCTTCAGGGGTCGCCGCGACCCGTCGGCTGAGGGGCAGCCCAGTCTGTCGGTGTCCAGGGGATCGGCCACTCGTTCTCGGTGGTGTCGAGCCGCTGCTGCGCCACGGCCGCCCTGGGGTGGCTGATCTTCTCGAAGAGGTGAAGTGCTTCCTGCCAGGCGTGACGGGCTTGGTCGAAGTGGCCGGCGGTGGCGTGGGTCTCACCGGTGCCGAGGAGCGCGTCGGCCTGGACGAAGGTGTCAGACAACAGCAGAGCGAGGTGTTGTTGTTCGCGGAAGAGATCGAAGGCGCTGTCGAGGTCTGTGTTGACAAGGTGGAAGAAGGCGAGATTGCCGATGGCCAGGGCTTCGCCGCGGCGGTAGTTCAGCTGCCGGTAGATCGCGAGGGCCTGCTGAGTGTCGGCGAAGGCTTGAGCCAGGTGTCCTAAACGTTGGTGGAACACTCCCCGGTTCTGCAGCGCTGTCGCGCGGGCCCGACGCGTGTCTGGGTCGTGGAGCAGGTCAAGGGCCTGGGTGAGGAGGGTGACGCTATGCTCGTGATTCCCGCGTTGGCCTTGGACCGCGCCGTAGTCGATCAGCGCTGAGGCATGGCCGGAGGGGTCGACGACAGTGCGGTAGATCTTTAATGCTCTCAGGCAGTTGTCTTCTGCTTCGTCGAGGCGGTCCATCCTCCAGTGGATGCTGCCGAGTCCGGACAGCATCAGGGCCTCGGCGGCCTGGTCGCCGGCGGTCTGCGCGGCCACGACAGCGAGTTGCTGTACGGCGAGAAAGTCGTTGAACTGCTGGCGGGTGATACAGAATTCCTTCTGGACCGCGGCGATTTGCCACACATGGCGGTGAAGTCCTGCTCGGGCAGCAGAGTCCTGGATGGCGGCGAGGTTCTGGCGTTCGTTGTCGAACCACGCCAGGCCCTTGTCGTAACTGGCGAAATGGCCCGGCCTTGCGGCCTGTCCGGCCGGGACACCGGACAGGGGCGGGGCGCCGATGGCGCGTGCCGCGGCATGGCCGGTGGCTACCGCCCAGGTCGCCAGCCGGGCCACAGGTGCGGTGGGGTCCGGCTCGGGGTCGGCGTCGGTGAGTTCGGCGGCGTAGGCCCGCAGCAGGTCGTGGAGTTCGTAGCGGCCGGGGGTGTTCTGGCGGATCAGGTTGTCGTCCTGGAGCTGCTCGAGGGCGGCCTCGGCCTCGTGATCAGGGCTGTCGGCGAGCGCGGCGAGGAGGGCAGGGGTGAAGTCGGGACCGGGATGGTGGCCCAGGAGGCGGAAGACGCGCTGGAGCGGCTCGGCGAGACCCCGGTAGGACAGGTCGAAGACGGGGCGTATCGCGCGGCCGCCGGCGCGGATCGCCTCCAGTCGCCCGGCCTGCATCCGGTCGGCGTGCTCGGCAAGGCTCCACGCGGGCCGGGAGCGGAGCCGTGCTGCAGTCAGTGCCAAGGCCAGCGGGAGACGGTCGCAGTACTCCACGATCCGGGTGGCCGCTTCGGGTTCGGCGGTGACGCGGTCCCGTCCGGCGATCCGCATGAGCAGGTCGAGTGATTCGGTGTCGGTGAAGGTGTCGATCCGGTGCGGGGTGACGCCGTCAAGGCCGGCGAGGCTGCGGCGGCTGGTGATCAGGACCAGGCAGGTCGGGCCGGCGGGGATGAGGTCGCGGACCTGGTCTTCGTCGGCGGCGTTGTCGAGCAGGATCAGCGCACCGCGTTCGCGTAGCCGGTCACGGTACATCCCCGCCCGCTCCTCCCGGCTCACGGGGATCTGCTGCGCGGGCACACCGAGCTGCCGCAAGAACGCCTCCAGCACCGCGGCGGGGTCGGCGGCCGGGACATCGGGGTCGAAGCCGCGCAGGTTCACGTGCAACTGGACGTCGGTGAAGTGGCCGGCGCGGACCAACTCGTGGGCGACGCGGACGGCGAGCTGGGTCTTGCCCACCCCCGCCATGCCCTCGATCGCGGAGATCACGACCGTTCGAGCACTCCCGCTGCCGTGCCGGCGTGTAGCCGTTTCGATGAGCCGCGTCAGCTCATCCTCACGGCCGGTGAAGGTCGCGAGTTCCGCGGGAAGCTGACCGAACACGCCGACCGGACCGCCTGTCTTCGCCAGCCCGTGGACCCTGACGCACGCCTCCCGCCAGCGAGCCACACCGTCCTCGTCCACCCCCAACGCCCGGACGATCGCGACCACCAGGTCCAGATCCAGGCGACGCCGGCCGGCCTTGAAGGCGTCCACGACCGTGAATGGTGACACAACCCGCGGAGGCTTCATGAAAGGCCCGGCCTGTCTGGCCAGCGTCCGATAGGACGGCGTCCCCGCCCACACGCGCAGCTCACCCAGCAAGCCGATGAACTCCGCCAGATCCGTGGCCTTACCCGGATCTGGCATCACACCCCCGTGTCGTACCACAACGCCCCCCTGAAAGGCCGTACACCCCGGAACAACACGGTAAATGAGCGTGTGTGGGATGTGTGGATTCGTGTGGGAAGCGAGACTTCGCCGGGCTTCCTCCCGCAGAGTGATTGTGCTGCGAGGGCGGGTCATACGACCGGACTGGGTGGCCGAGACCGGTCACGCGGCCGGGCGGGTGACCTTGCTCCCTCGGTCCCAGGGGTGAAGTGGGTGACCGTTCCGGCCGATCCGGCGAGAGTGACCGAACCACCGCAAGAGCGCCTAACCCACCATCGGCACAAACAAAGGAGGAGCACACAACAACTGTCGACAACTGGCTACCAGGCAAGGCCCCTCCGCCACACCGCGCGAAAGCTCACGCCACTGGCCGACTGTCGATGGGGATTGTCCGTGCCACTGGCACCTCCCTCAAGGAAAAGGAGTACCAAGTGAGGCAACCGTTCTCCGGCCGCCGCCTCGGCGCTGCCACTGCACTGACTGCGGTCACCCTCGTCGGTGGAGGCTTGGCGATGGCGCCGGCCGCATCCGCCGCGGTGACCGCGACCGCGCCCGCGAAACCAGCGTCGTCGGGCCAGTGCCAGTACGTCCTCATCACCAGCGGCTACCCGATAACAACCACCCGGGCCCAGGCCTGTGAAAACGGAGCTGGAGGTAGCTGGATTTCCTTCGACCTGTGCTATATCGGACTTGTAGGAACCAACGTGTCGGACTATGTCGCAACGCTGGCCTGCAACGCGGCCGGCGACTGACGACTCGGGGCAGCAGGCCGCGAAGACGGCCCGCCGCTCGGGTCCATGTCACCAGCCGCAAAGTGGAGCGTTCATCCAGGTCACGACCCGGCTCAGAACCATCTCTCAGAACGTCGAGGTTGTGAGATGTCAACGGTGCTGCAATGTGGGCTCTGGCACGGATTCCGTGAAGTGACGTGGCCTTCGACCTTCCCGGAGTTGTAGGACAGGGTCAGACCGGCGCGGGCGGCGTCCAGGTCTCGGTGGAGCCCGGTGACGAAGGAGCGCAGTTCGGGCAGGTCGCTGGATTCGACCGGGCTCATCCAGCGTTCGAGCTGGTCACCGTGCAGGTGCGGCACCATGTGAGCGAATCCGCGAACGTGTTCCTGGACGCTGGCCAGCGCCGGGCTGGCGGCGGTGAGCGCCTCGAGTTGCTGCCGTTCACCGGGCTGGAGATTGTCCGGATGGCGCAGGATCCAGCCGGTCACCTGCCGGAAAAGGCGACGAGGCTGTTGGCGTCGACCAGAAGCGCGGCCAGCATCTTGGCCTGCCGCGGTCCGTCGAGCCGGACCTCGCGGGCGGCGGCGGTCACTCCCGTGCGCTTGGCATGCCCATGTGGGATTCGAATACCGACACCGGGGGAGCAGACGCCACTCGTCGTTCAAGCCGACGGCAACCTCGTCATCTGGAACACGACCTTCAACTATGCGATGTGGGCGTCGAACACCGGCAAAAGCCTCCTGAAAGGACTTCCAAAGTGTCCGTCTGGACGAGATTCGCCGTCACCGCCGCGACTGTCGCCGCGACGTCCGCGGCAGTAGCCGCGCCCGCGCAGGCCGCTGTCGCACATCCGTCCGCTGATATGAGAGGGCAGATGGCGGCCCAACTGAAGCGCCACCCGGGTGGAAAGATCACCGCCCCCAACAAGATTCACTATGCCAACGGAGATGTCACCCTCACCTTCTCCGAGCCCGCCAAGAAGGGGGCCATGTCCGCGATGTCGTTCATGGGATGCCCGGACGGCAGTGTCTGCCTATGGACCCAGCCGAACTTCCAGAGCGGCACGCTGAAACTGCAGACCGGCTCGGAGTGGTGCCCCAGCGACGGAACCGGCATGGGCATGGCCCTGGACCTGAACGACTACGGGCTGTACGGCAACGTCCGATCCGTCGACAGCGAGAACGGCTACACCGCCGTGGGCTGGTGGTACGCATTCGGCTGGTCGAACGTGCAGTGGACCCTCCACCCATACGGCGACCTGGCGTCGGTCAGTGCCAACCACATCGACCACATCGACATCTGCCCGTGATCATTCCATGAGCTCTCCGACCGAGCCCGGCGCCGTAGGCACGGTCGGAGAGCTCTCAGCTCAGTATCTCTAGGGGTGCGGCAGAAGAAGTATCAGCCTTCGTCGCAGATGTGGCTGACGAGTCGCGAGCCGTCGTAGCCCGGCCGCGTCGACGGTGCGAGGTTACGCGGCGCACTGGACCGCACGACGGTCACCGCGCTGCGCGAGCACCGCGCCCGCCAGGACGCCGAACGAGAAGCGGCGGGCACAAGGCCGCCGAAGCCGTCGCCGTCCACGTCCCGCAGGCGGGTCGTCTGGTGCGGGGCACTGATCGGCCACGACGCCGCGCCCCTACCCGACGACGAAAGTCTGCTGAGATGATCTCCGTCGGCGTCAGGCCAGGTGTTCATCCGGGACGTCAGATCAGCCGGCCACGGGCCCTGCAGATCGAGTTACCCCGGTAGGGACGTCCCTCATAGCCACCTCGTCGCAAGGCGCCAGCCGATACCCGCGGCAGCAATCGAAAGGGCAGGCTGAACACCGGATCAATGCTCGGGTGCACCAGTCGCCTCGAGCACGGGGATTGCCGCGCCCTTCACCACCGGGACACGTGGGTGGTGTCTGGTAAACGCCTGCAGTCTGAGGTCTTGGGATTGCGGCCTCATTGGGGCCTCAGTCTGGCCCCATACAAGATCGGCGGCGATGCCCGTGTTGAGCATCGCCGCCGATCACTGCCGGTGCGCCGCCAGGGACTTGAACCCCGAACCTGCGGATTAAGAGTCCACTGCTCTCGTACCAGATCAGCGCTCTTACTGTCGGCCTATGCCGGTTCGTCCGAGATTCCACTCGTTCCGATGCCGCATGGTGCCGCCACGTGACGGCACGTTACTCGGCATCCGAGCACACGCCGAGCACACATCGCCGATGCGACGGATGGCGTCAGACGAGCCGATTCATCATCCACGGGTCATGCCACTCATAGGGTGGCGTCGAGCTTCCGGCCGTATCCTGATTGGCGATGGGTACACGAGGCGTGGAGGGCGCGTATCAGGGTGCGCTTCGGGCGTTCCAGAACCCGATGCTCGATCTGCTCCACCGGACCTATGCGCCGTTCGTGGTGACCGTACTGGCGATGATGTTCACGCCGGAGCGGTCGACGGTGGCGGTGGCGGACGCCCATGCGGAGATCGCTGACGCCCTCGACCAGTTGCGGGCCGCGGGTTACGGCGATGAGGGCGACCAGCCGTTGCCTTCTGGGAACGCCCGCGACCTGTGCAGGCAGTGGGTGCACGCGGGCTGGCTGGTGCGGCAGGTCTCCGACGACGTTGAGGTGTACCGGCTATCCGCACATGGCGTCGGTGCGCTCGAGGTGGCCGGTCGGGTCGGCGGGGCGCGGACCAGAGTGTCGGAGTCCCGGGTCCGGACGCTGTTGGAGGCGGTCGAGCGCCTCGCGCAGGACGCGGACCCGGACGTGATGGCCCGGATGGCGCGCCTCCAGACGGAGATCGATCAGCGTCGGCGAGAACTCAGCCGACTCGAACGTGGCGGAGTCATTGACGCGGTCGACGATGACCAGTTGCTCGAGGCGGCGGAGAACGTGCTGCATCTGGCGCGGGAGCTGCCCGCCGACTTCGCACGCGTCGCGGAGTCGATCAAAGCCATGCAGAGGGACGTCGTCGCGGACCTGCGGCAGGATGTGCGGCCGACCGGGGAGGTGCTGCGTGAGTACCTGGAGCGCGGTCGGCAGATCATGGACGCGACTCCGGAGGGCCGGGCGTTCGCCGGGGCGTTGCGTCTGATCGGTGACCCGGCTCAGATCGACGATCTGTGGAACTTGCTGCGCACCGTGCTGCGGCATGGGTTCACCGAGCTGATGCCGGAATCACAGCGGCGGGAACTCTCGGAGATCGCACGCCGGATCGAGCAGGGCGTCAAGGAGGTGCTGACCGCGCAACGGCAGGCGTCGCACGTCATCACCACTCAGGTGCGCAACCATGACCCGATGCGGGACCGCCAGGTGGACGAACTGCTGCGGGACGTGATGTCGGCCTTCCACACATGGATGCCCGGCTCGCGCCGCAACACGGTCATCGCCCCGCTGCGCCGCCTACCGGTGGCCGACGTCGCCCAACTGCGGCAGACCATTAGCGACCTTCAGCCGCCCCAGCCGCCCCCGCCGCTGCGGGAATGGGATGAGGCAGAAGACGTACCGGCTGCGGACACCCGGGCATGGGGTGGCCCGCAGTACGCCGAGCTGCGCGCGCATCTGGAGGCGTTCGCGGGCGACGCGGACGGCGTCGACGTCGCGGCCGCGTTCCGCGTGGCGGCCGAGCGGCTACGGCGGCCGGTGGATCTGCTCGGTCTGCTGGAGATCGCGCATGAGGTCGGAATGACCGATACCGCTGAGGTCGCAGTGGTCGACGTGGTACGGCCGGACCGGACTCGGCGACGGCTCGCGTTCGGCGGCGTGGTGGCGGCGAACCTGGCGTCGACGCGCGCCGCGGACAAGAGACCGGGAAACGACGATGAGTGAACCGGATGGCGCGGACGACGGCTGGTCGACCGGCGCGGCGGCCGGCTTCATCGAGCCGGTCCCGATGGAGGACGACCCGACCGAACTGTTCGCCGGTGACAGTGGCACGCTGGACGTGGATGTGCGGCGGGTGCTGGTACGGCTGCTGCAACGCAGGTTCCTGCTCGCCGAGAAGAACCCGGCGCAGTGGCGCACGCTGCTGGAGAACCAGCAGATCATAGAGTCGCGCTTGCATGACCTGTTCGTCCGGCTCGTGATTGATCACGACCGGGGCGTCGCCTACAAGCAGCAGGTGCGCTCGGCGGAACTCGATGTCCCGATCCTGCTGAAGGACGACCCCTACAACCGGGCCGAGACTCTGGTGCTGGTCTACCTTCGGACCGTCTTCCAGCGGGAACGCGGCACCGGTGAGACGTCCGCGCGGGTCGATATCGAAGAGCTGGAACAGACCGTGCTGACTTATTTCGATCCGGACGATCACAACCTTGCCCGCGGCCAGCGCGAGATCCGCAAGGCGGTGGAGCGACTGGTCACCGAGGGCCTGCTCGCGGAGGAGTCCGCGGGCCGGTACCGGATCACGCCGCTGGTCGAGGTCGTGTTGAGCATCGAGAAGCTCACCGAACTGAACCAGTGGTTGCGGGGACAGAATGAGGTTGCGCCTTGAGCATGATCGACACGCTTTTCGGGTTGATCCCGGCGGCGTCGCGGGGGCAGCAGTGGGTGGCGCGGGATCTGCAGTTGGTCAACTGGGGCGGCTACGACGGATATCACCGCATCCGGTTCGCCCCCGGCGCGACCCTGTTCAGCGGCGGTTCCGGGTCGGGCAAGTCGACGCTCATGGACTCCTACATCGCGTTGCTGATGCCACACACCACGCCGTTCAACGGGGCGTCCAACGGCGGGGTGGTCGGCCGCCCCCGGGGCAAGGACCAGCGCAACATCCTCTCCTACGCGCGCGGGAAACTCGACGAGTCACGGGCGGGCGGTGAGACCAGGCCGCGGGTGCTGCGCGGGGACGGCCGCGACACTTGGTCGGCGATCGCGATGACGTGGGCCGACCGCAGCGGAGCGATGTTCACCGCGCTCCGGGCCTGGTACGTGCCATCGTCCGCGCGCGCCCTCGACGATGCCGTTGTGGTCCGCGCTGTAAAGGACGACGCCTACGACCTGCGTGAGCTGGAAGGCCCAGCGGGCAGCAGGCTCGCCCAGGCCGCGGTCACCGCGACGGGCGTGACCTGCTTCGGCACCGACCGGGACTTCACCGCCCGGCTGCACACCACGCTGGGGATCGGCGCCGCCGGGGACGGGCACAAAGCGGTCGGCCTGCTCGGTAGGATCCAGGCCGGTCAGCAGATCACCACCGTCGACGCGCTGTACAAGACGATGGTCCTGGAGGAGCCGTCCACCCTGGCCACCGCGGACGAGGTGGTGCAGCAGTTCGACGAACTATCCGGCACCCGGGACCGGATGATCACCGCCCGCCAGCAGGTACGGGCGCTGGCCTCGATCCGCGACCACCGCCACACCATCGACCGCGCGGCCGGTCGGTTGCGGGTCATCGACGAGATCGGATCGTTCACCGACCCGGCGTCGCCCGCGGCGCTGTGGCGGCACGCACGCCGGCTCGACCTGCTGCGCGCGGCCGAGCGGGACCTGAGCGGGCGGCACCGCCGGGCCGAGGAGGAGGTGCGGGAGACGGCCGCGCTGATCGCGGCGGCGGAGTCCCAGCGGGACGCGGTGGTCGAGACCTTGCGCGCCTCCGGCGGCGACCGGCTGGAGACCGCGCGCCGGGAGATCCGTGGAGTGGACCAGCGGCTGGCCGACGTCGAACGCGCACGGAATCGGTTGGACCGCGCTCTGGACGCCGTCGGCGCCACCGTGTCGACCGGCCAGGATTTCGCCGCGCTGGTCGAGACGGCGCACCGGGCGCTGGCCGACGCAGGCGCCCGGAAGACCGCGCAGAACGCGTTCGCCGAGGCGACCTCGGAGCGCAAGGCCGCCGAACGCGACCTGGCCGCGCTGCGCGCCGAGCACAGCGCGGTCAAGGCCCGCCGCGGCAACATTCCCACCGACCTGCACGCCGCCCGTGACCTGCTGGCCGACGCCGCCGGGCTCACACCGGACGACCTGCCCTTCGTCGGTGAGCTGATCGAGGTGCGCACGGAGTTCGAACCGTGGCGGGAGGCGTTCAACCTGGCGCTCGGCGGGTTCGCAAGCCGGATGCTGATCGACATCGGCCGGCTGAACGCGTTCCGCGAGGCGATCAACGCGGTGCGCGTCGCCCGGCGCATCCAGTTCGAAGGTGTCCGCACCGGCATGCGCGACGAGGTCGGGTTGAACGACAAGACCCTCCCCGGCCGGCTCGACTACCGGCCGTCGCCGTTCACCGCCTGGCTCAAGAGCGAACTCGCCAGCAGGTTCGACTTCGTCTGCGTCGAGACGCCCAGACTGTTGGCGCAGTACCCCAAGGCGCTCACGATCACCGGCCAGACATCGCAACACGGCCGGGGCGCCCACGGCGGGCAGGGCCGGCCCAACCTGCTGGGATTCACCAACACCAGGCTGCTCGCCGACCTCGACACCCGGATCGGCCACGCCGAGGAACGCCATGATGACGCCCTCGAGCAGGCGACGAAGGCCGAACAAGCCCTCAACTCGTTCGAAGAACGGCGCACCGCATACCAGACCGTGACCGAACTGTCCTGGGACCAGGTGGACGTCGAGTCGGTCGTCGCCGAACGAGACCGCTGGGAGCGGGTCATCACCGAGGTCCGTGCGGGCAACCCGGAGATCGACCGGCTGCAGCGCGAGGCAGAGGAGCTCAAACAACGCGTCACCGAACTGACCGAGGGAATCGGCGGACAGAAGAAGGAGCTGGAGGAGCTCGGCCGGTCATGGGAGTCGATCGTCGACGAGGTGGACGCCGCCCAGCGGGCCCTCGACGCCGCCGCGGCGACCGGCACGGAGGTCAGCCGGGAGCATCAGGAGTACCTCGCCGGGCTGTTCGACGACGCCCCGGACGGCGCCGACCCGGCGAGGGCACTGGCGGACTTCGACGCCGCGCACCGGCGCGGCGTCGAACGGATGCACAAGGATCGGGAGTCGGCGGAGGAATCGATCGGCCGGTCGCGGACGGCGCTGCAGGAGACGTTCTCGACGTTCCTCGAGCGCTGGCCGAACCCGAACCTCGGCACCGAACCGGAGGCCTCCTACCGCGACTTCGACCGCCTGCTCACCGACCTGGAGACCAGCGGCCTGCACGAGCTGGAGACCGAGTGGCGCGACAGCCTGCTCAAACTCTCCGGCAACGACCTGACCAGCCTGGACAGCGAACTCTCCGCCGCCGTCCGGGAGATCCGCGATCGGATCGACCCGGTCAACCGCATCCTTGCCGAGCTGCCCTTCGCCGACGACGACCACCGGCTGCGGATCGACCCGCAGGAAAGTCACTCCGCGGTGCGCGCGCGGTTCCGCAAGGAGCTGCGCGAGGTACGTGCCGCCATCGACAAGGCAACCACGGACGCCGACCGTGAACGCGCCTACCACCGCATGGCCAAGGTGATCGACCGCATCCGCCGCACCGCGCCTGACTTCGCCGACCTGATCGACGTGCGCAACCACGTCCGGATCAGCGCGGAGAAACGCGACCTCGCCGGCGAGCACGTCGCGGTCTACGACCACATCGGGGAGAAGTCCGGGGGAGAGTCCCAGGAACTCGTCGCGTTCATCGTGGGCGCCGCGCTGCGCTACCAGCTGGGTGACGCGGGCGCCGAACGCCCCCGCTACGCCCCCGTCTTCCTCGACGAGGCGCTGATCAAGGCGGATGCGCATTTCACCGGGCGAGCCATCGGCGCATGGCGCGGGCTGGGCTTTCAACTCATTATCGGCGCCCCCAACGACAAGCACAGCGCCATCGAACCCCACGTGGACGCGGAATACCTGATCCTCAAGACCGCCGAGGGACGGTCACGGGCGAAACCCATCGTCGCGGTGCCCGACACATGACCCCCCGACTGATCACCTCGGCGGACGCGGTCGAGTCACTCCGCCGCAAGGTCGACCAGAAGTGGGCGGAAGCCGTGTGCGCGGACCTCGGCGTCGGCGACCCGGTCACGTTCTCCGTCCCGCTCCGCCCCGGCGTGTCGACCGGGAGCGCGGTGGCGCGGATCGGGCACGCCGCCTGGCACGACTGGCACATGCGCTGGCGTGAGTTCGCCGACCGGCACCCCACGGGTGTGGTGATCGTCCGCAAGCCGGTGTCCGTCCAGGGCGTGACGGACGCCTACCCCGCCACGCTCGTCGCGGACCTGGACGCCGCCGTGGCGTTGCTCTCCGAGACCGAACCGCCGACCGTGGACGTCGCCCGCGCCCGTGCGCTCGCGTCGTCGCTGCGGTCCGCCGGCGCGGTCCTCACCCCGGCCACCGTCCGGGCCGCCTACCAGCTCGACGCCGACGACGCCGAGGTACTGCTCAGTGCGGTGAGGTGGCTACGCCGACACCCGGACGCGGGCGCATGGACCGCACGTCAACTTCCCATCCCCGGCATGCACACCAAGTGGCTCGACACCCATGGCGCGTTGCTGCGCGACGTCGCCGGACGGGATATCCGGGATGAGGTCCGGTTCCGGCCGGCCGTGCTGCACCTGACCTACGTCGACCCCGAGCACGCCGCGTCGGGCCGCCGCAGGCATGACGCGTGGACCACCGGCGACACGCACGACATCGCCTACCGGCCGCAGATCGTTCTCGTCGTAGAGAACCGCGACTCCAGGCTCTGGTTCCCACCGGTGCGGGACACGATCGTGGTCGAGGGCGGTGGAAAGGCGGCCGCCGCCGTGCTCGCGAACGTGCCCTGGATCCGCGCTGCGGACCACGTCGTCTACTGGGGGGACATCGACGCGGACGGATACGCGATCCTCGACCGGTTCCGCGCCGCGCTGGCCGAGCCCGCACCGGACGGCGCGCCATCGAAACCGGTCACCTCGATCCTGATGGACGTCACTGACCTGCACCGCTACGCCCAGCACGGGGTGAGCCATGACAAGGCGGGTCACCCCATCAAGCCCTCACCGGCGATCCTGCCGCACCTGACCGAAGCCGAGGCGACCGCCTACGACATCGTCGCGACCGCAGGCCCAACCCCATTCCGCAGGATTGAACAGGAAGCCGTTCCCCTCGCCCACGCCGCGACCCGCTTGCTGGACGTCCTCTGAGATTTCCTCCGTACGTGGTACGCCCTCCCGGGCAACCGTAAGCCGATGCGGACGTTTCTGGTGCCGGTCACTCGTGATAGCCGATCTCTGCGCACAATCCGGCGAGCGTTGTCATCGCCTTTTTGTACGGCATCGTCGCGACGGCGGACCAGCGCGGATCTTTCACCCGGCCGGCTTGCTGCTGGGCAAGCGCGGCACCCAGGGCGACATCTGGGCTCGGGCCGGCTCCCTGACGGGCCTTGTCGTATTTCACCCAGCCGAAGCAGGCGAGGCTCTCGGCTTCCTTGTCCGCCACCGAGGCCGAGTGCGAGGCGGAGACGGTCGCCGCGATTGACGGCTTGTCGGCGTTCGGGCTGGAGTGGTTGCGGCTACAGGCGGACAGGGCCAGCGCAGCGGCGGCGATCAGCACCAGAGGGATTCTTTTCACCGGAAAGTGGACGCCGCGGGTGGCTCAGCGGATGACTCGTCTCTTCCCGATGCGAGCGTTGTCGATCAGACCCCACCGGCTACGTCTACGACGCCACCGGCACGCTGATCGAATGCCGTGCCCCCGGCGCCGCTGCCTGCCCGCCCTTGCCCTCGAACTGGTCCACCTGCCGGATACCGTGTGCGCCCGCGGCGTGGTGGTTCGGGACCTGTCGCCGAAGAACCTCGTCCTCGACGGCTCGGGCCGGGGCATTTGGTCGACTTCGAGACCTCCTGCTACGACGGCTGCTTGCGGGGGAGTTCGCGTTCGAAGTCAGCGTTGGACCCTTCTTCCGCCGCCGGCCTTCCCCCGTCCTTGCCATTGCGACGGCGGGCGAGGGCACGTTGCGCGATCTGCTTGAGCCCTGACTTGGCGGTAGCCGATTCCGGGTCTGTGTCCGCCTTCGACTGGACCCGGCGTACGGCGTCCTGATCCCACTTGGTCATGCCGGGGTGATACCCGGCGACACCTGATCTCAGCAGCCGAACCGGCGATGTGGCAGCAGATGCCAGCGGCACCTCGCCGACAGCTTCTGAGCAGCGGCCGGCCCCGCGCCGTACGCGACGCGGGGCCAAGATCGAGAGCGGGCGGGATTCCAGCGGCTCTACAGGTCCATCGGCTGGCTCCAGGGGGAGGGGAACTGGATGAACAAACTCTTCGGCTGCGCGTGGAACGTGGGTGGCGGGAACTGCGACCGCCAGAGTGTTCAACGCCGGGATTAGGGGCTGGCGCACCGCCCAGCGTCGCGTCGCGATCCGCTCCACGGGGGACACTTCAAAAGCCGCCGACGGGGATGGTTATCCAAGGCGAGGTGGAGCAGGCTCAACCTTTGAGGTGGAGCAGGCGCAACGTCAGATTGGGCAGCGTGTGTCAATGTCTTTCGAGGTCGGCCCTGTGAGGCTGTTTCTGCCTGGCCGGAGGTTGGCCTGGCTTTCTGCGAACGCTTCACGAGGGGATTGACATGGCTGTTCGATCTTTGGGCAGGAGCATGGCCGCTTCGGCGGGGGCGGTGCTGTGCGCGGTCGCCGTCGCTGGGACACCGGTGCACGCCTCGGCTGGGCGCGAGCCGATGGCGCTCCAAACGGTGCTGGACCGGCTCGTCCGCGAGGAGGGGATCCCCGGAATACTCGCCACCATCACCGAGCCCGGGCCTCAGGGCCGCGTGACGACCTTGCGTGCCGGAACGGGCGATCTGAGAACGGGACGTCCGGTGCCGACGAACGGGCGGATACGGATCGGCTCGGTCACCAAGGCATTTGTCGCCACGGTCGTCATGCAGCTTGTCGGCGAGGGCAGGATCGGGCTTGATACGGCGGTGGAGCACTACTTGCCCGGGGTGGTGCGGGGGAGAGGCGGCGACGGCCGTGCCATAACGATCAGGCAGTTGCTCCAGCACACCAGTGGCCTACCCGATCCCGGCGACCTGCTGCCGCACGATGAGGATTTCGTGCGTCAACGGTTCGACCATCACGACAGAGGCGAGCTGATCCATCATGCACTGGGTAAGCCGCCCACGTTCGTCCCGCCGGGGGCGAAGGGCAAGTGGTCTTACACCAACACCGGGTACCTGCTGCTCGGAATGGTCATTGAGAAGGTCACGGGGGCGAGGAGCTGGCACGATGAGGTCCAGCGCAGGATCGTTGCGCCTCTGAGGCTGCGCGGGACCTCTTCCCCCCGCCCCGGCTCGTACGGCATCCAGGGATCGCATCCACGCGGGTACATCCGGGTGGCGTCCGGGATGGCCGACGTGACCGAACAGGACACCGGCTACCTGGACGCCGCTGGTGACATGGTCTCCACACCGGACGACGTCGACCGCTTCTTCCTGGCCTTGCTGGGCGGCGAGCTGGTGCGTCCTGCCGAGCTCGATCAGATGACCCAGATGATCGACGCCGCGCCCGGCGGGCCGGTGGACCGCTATGGCCTCGGTCTAGAACGCAACGAGCTGTCCTGTGGCGGCTTCGTCGGCCATTCCGGCCAGATGCACGGCTACTCGACGGCCGCCGGGCTCCTTCTTGACCGAACCGGTCGCCCTGGTCGCGCCCTTACCATGACGATCACCACGGAGCCACGTGACATGGACGACTTCCACCACCTGATGAAGGCCGTGGACACTGCCCTGTGCGACTCCCGCCCATCACCTGCCGCGAGCTGACCCGCAGCGCACACCGGCCGGCAATCTCGGCTCCACCGCTGGGATGCCCGCTCCCATGTGCCGGATCTCGGGCTGCCGGCGTCGGAGGAGACTACTCCGACGGCGGCAGGCTCGCCTAAGAATGGATTCACGGAGCCGCTCGTGTGGCCGGCAGAGGGGCGAAGCGGTCGAGGTCGATGTTGCCCCAGCTGATCATTACGCCCACTCACAACACCACCCGCAGGATTCGGGGGCGTGTCCAGTTAACGGCACCTCTCTGTGTCAAGCCGCTGCGAGCAGAGAGGTATCCGTGTCCCGGAGCATGGTCCGTTAGACCACGTCGCATAGGCGCCGTTTCAGGCAGCGCAGGGCCTCTTTGTGACTCTTGCCCTGGGTGCGTTTGCGCTGGTAGGAGGCCTGACCTTCGGCCGGGCGCCGGATTTGGGTGATGGCCATGATGTGCAGGGCGGAGTTGAGTTGCCGATCGCCTGCGCGCGAGAGCCGGTGACGTTTCACATCGCCGGAGGAGGCTGCAAGCGGTGCGGCGCCGCAGTAGGAGGCGAACGCGGCGGCGGACCGGAACCGGGTGACGCCCGCGGTGCGGGCGAGGACCTTGGCGGCGAGCAGGTCCCCGATCCCATGCAGGTCGGTGAGGCTGGTTCCGGACTGGGCGACGGCGGCGGAGATCTGCTCGGCCGCCGCTGTGATCCGGCGGTCCAGTCGGCGGACCTCGGCCACTAGCTCCATCGCCAGGCCGCGTAGTGTCCGGCCCAAAGCGGTGCGCGGCCGGATGCCGCGCAGCGACCTTCGCGATGCTGCTCGGCGCGGCGTTGGTCGCTCCCGCTGCCAATGCCGACACCTCACCTTCGTCTTCGGCGACCTCCGCCGGCAACAGCACCGGCCGTCACCGCATCGCACCACTGCCTCCAACACCCGACAGCCCCTGCCCGGCACCCGGATCGGAAGGCCCACCGTAGGTCAAGGCCCTGAAGCAGACGTCTTCCCTGCCCAGCTGCGCGGCCGCAGCCAGCGCTCTGCGGGCGGCGAAGGGCAAGTACAAGGCCGCTCCGTGCTGGGATCCCTCCATCCACATCGTTCACACCGATGGCCTGGAGCCCGACCCGAACTGGGATGACCACCCAGAGTTCTGTCAAAAGGGCAAGCAAGTCCTGATGCTGTTTCATTAGCCGTCACCCGAACCCATGGAGAAGGCGATGGAACACGCTGGGCCGGTGCCGACCATCTACGGCTACTACTACGTTCGCGACGATCAGGCGGCAACGCCCGACGCGCCCGGAGGTGAGCTCATCAACGATGAAGCGGATGAAGGATCCTTCAGCGTAGCGGCGGATACCGATTCGGCACAGGTCCAGGTCACCGTCCGCACCCTCCAGGCCGCCCCGGAGCGGGCCAGCGGTGACTGGGACAGGACGGCAGAAACCGAGTTGGTGAGTTCCAGCGGCCAGGTGTACGTCTGCGAATGGGGGGCTGGACCCGTCGACGATCTGCCCAACCTCGCCGCATCCGGGCCCGGCGCCTACATGATCCGGGTCCACAGCCGGAAACGATCCGACACCGAGGAACACCTCATCGAGGTCTGGCCGTCCTAAGAGTCAACGTAGAGTGCCGGGGCGAGCCGCACCGAACAACTTGGCGCGGCTTGCCCCGGCACCCTGCAACGACCAGACGCGGCGCGGGCCTGTGCGGCGCACTCGCGGACGTCGGTGAGGTAGCGGACGCTGCCCGGTGGCGGGTCGCCCGGGACGTTGTGGGTCAGTACGAAGACGGGGACGCCGTCGTGGTGGTCGCCCTGCCAGCGGTCGGCGTGTTGGTAGGTGCGGCGGCCGGAGATGACGGCGCGGGTGGCCAGCGCCTCGGCGTAGACCTGTCCGCTGGGTCCTGGGTCGTTGCGCCGGTCGAGCCAGTTGAAAAGCCGGAACCCGCCGATGCCCATCGGCGTGTCCAGGATGTCCTGCGGCCCGGTGACGTAACCGTCCAGGGACGTGGTCATGTACAGCCGGATGAGCGCCATCGCCTCAGCCCCCCGTCCGCACGCGGTAGCGCAGATGCGTCACGCCCGGCCCGTCCAGGGCACGGAGCAGTTCGAGCTCGATGTGGTCGGGTGGCATGTCCTCAAAAAGCGGTTCGTCCTGTCCGATCAGGACCGGGACCAGGTGAATCTGCAATTCGTCGAGGACACCTGCGGCAAGTGCCAGCCGGGCGGTGCGGGCTCCGTGGACCAGTACGTCCTTGTCGCCGGCCACGTCCTTGGCCATGTTCATCGCGGCCGTTACGTCGCTCACATAGGTGACCCCGGGCCATTGCAGCCCGAAATCGGGCTGATGGCGGCTCGGGACGAAGATCGGCACGCCATCGTGGTGGTCGCCGCCCCAGCCGTCGGCGAGCTCGAACGTCCGTCGGCCGACTACGACCGCCCCGGTCGCCATGACCTCATCCATGACCTCACGGTTCACGCCCGCCAGGTGGTCGAGGTCTCTCCTGTGATCGGCGTCGGCGTCCGGCAGAAACCACTCATGCAGCCGATGCCCTTTGTCGCCGAGCCCGTTGCCCGGCGCCGCGTTCGGCCCGGCGATGAACCGGTCCACCGACATCGACATGTAAAGCACGGTCTTACTCACGTTCCTGGTCCTTAATCAGTTCTGGGAGTTGTCATCCGGCGGCCTCCTGGCGGGTAGCCGCTGGCAGGTGAGCACTCTTGGGTCCTGGACGTTGAGTCTTGAGAGCTACGACGCTGGTCGATACCGCTTCGATGGGCCCATCGTCCTTTCCGCGGCGCCGTCGGCTGCACCGTGCGGGTGACCTGCGCAACGACCTGCTCATCTCGGTGGCCGAGCCGGGAGTCGTGGCCGTCGCCCGCATGCGCCCGCTCAGCCGTCGACGGCCTCTACCGCGGCGGCGATCGGCTCGAGCCCGGCGACCAGCTCGTCGAGCTCGTCCGCGCTGAGCACGTCGTACGCCGGCGCCGCCAGCTCGTCGGTGAGGGCCTCGATCTTCTCCTTGGTCTCTCGGCCGGCGTCGGTGAACTCGCCGTTGTCGTCTACGAGGCCGCGGCCGCGCAGCCCGTCGACGACGGCGGCAAGCTGTGCCTTGGGCAGGTGATGGATCCGGCCGAATTCCTCCGGCCTCATTCCGAGGGAGAGAGCGAGGAGGACGTGGGCTTCGGTGCCGCCGATGCCGTGGGCGAGGAGGGCGGCATTGTGGCCGTCCCCGCGGTGTTCGCGCAGCAGCGTCGCCGCGTGCCAGAGTCTGGCCACCGGCTCCTCGGGCACGTCGAGCGCCCGGAGCCCGGCGTACAGCGCTCGGCCCTCGGTCGGCGCGCTGATCGCTGCTCGGGTGGCGAGGTCGGCGACCCATACCACGCCGGGGGAGTCGGCGAGCCCCCCGATGATCTGCCGCAGAGCGGCGGCGCTGCCCCGCTCGCGCACGGCGATCGCCTCCTCCGGGGTGGTCTTCCCCCAGACCCACGGGATGTGGCGCGCCACCTCGCCGTCGGCGAAGTTGTAGAAGACCGCGTGCACCACCTCGACCGGTGCCAGCCCCAGCGGCGCGGCCCGGCCCGCGAAGTATCCGTCCCAGTAGTTGCGCATGCCGAGGGCCAGGAACGCCTGGTTGGGCACCTCGGAGAAGGTGACGGTGGCGATCGGCTCGACGAGCTCGAACATGCGGTGGACCTTGGCCCGTGGGTGCGGCATCGGTCGCATCTCCTGTGGTCGTGGCAGCGCCCCTGGTGGGCGGCCTCTCACCCTGGCTACGAACGACGCGGCCCGGATCCGACAACTCCGGCCGTTCTGCCGGGCAGTTTTTTTTAGGTCACGCGGACTCAGTCGCCGCTTGGTCGCCGTGGTCTGGTTTCTCGCGGCGGATCCGGTCGATGGCCTTGCGGTTGGCGGTGGTGGTCAGCCAGGCGCCGGGGCTGGGCGGTACGCCATCGGCCGGCCACCACTCGACGGCGGTCGCGAACGCCTCAGCCGCCGCCTCCTCGGCGATGTCAGATCACCGAAGCGCCTGGTCACGGCGGCGACTACGCGGGCCCACTCCTCATGGTGGGTCCGGTGACCACCTCGCGGACGTGGCCGCCGAACACGCCCGCGGCCTGCTGGACGGGGACGAGCGCGCGCTGGACCGCGCGTCCGTGGACCACGCCGACCCGTGGGCACGCGCGTCCGCGGCGGAGGACCTCGGCGCACTGGCCGCGAGCCGGGGCACCGGGTCACGGCAGTCGGCCATCGCCAGCCTGGACCAGGCGCTGGCCGGCTACGACCGCATCGGCGCGGCCTGGGACGCCGCTCGGGTGCGCCACCGGCTTCGCCGGCTGGGCGTGCGGCGCCGCCACTGGACACAGGGCGACCGTCCTGTCTCGGGCTGGGGCAGCCTCACCGACACCGAGCGCCGGATCGCCGAGTTGGTCGCCCAGGGACTGACCAACCGGCAGGTGGCCGACCAGCTGTTCATCAGCGTGCACACGACCGCCTTCCACCTCCGTCATATCTTCCGCAAGCTCGAAATCGGCTCACGCTTCGAGCTGGCCCGGCGGGTCATGGAGGAGAACCGGCAACGGACGCCGTCCGACGCACGTCTCGGCGCCGCGACACCGGTCAGCGCACCTCCCCGGCCACGTCAGGGTCGTCGCGATCGAGCCGGCGGTCCACTGCCCGAATGAGCTGGTCAACCGCATGGCAGGGCTCATCCAGCGAGGCCAGGGCCACATCGAGATCACGGATGGCCGGTCCGGACGCAAGCGGCCCGAAGGCGAAGATCGCCGGGAGGTGCGGGCGGCGTAGCGGAAGTACGACGACATCGAGGTCGCCGCGGCCGACCTGCACTGCATGCTCGACAGGCTGAAGTAACGCCCCGAGGTCTATCGCTGCGCGTTCCGGGCGACTGCAGCGAACTCGTCCAGCGCCCGTGCGGTCTCATCCGCGGGGAGCGTGGGCAGGTCGAACAGCACCCGGTCCACGCCCGCATCCGCGAGCCGGGCGACGATGCCACGATCGCCGGGTACGGCGTAGATGGTCACGGGGATCGGCCCGCGCCCGGCGTCGGACGCCCGCCGCCGCAGGTCGGCGATCTTGCGGGCGATCTCCTCGACGCCCAAGTCGTAGGTCGGCATCCAGCCGTCGCCGTACTCCAGCACGCGATCGAGCGTTCTCGGCCCGGAACCGCCGACGAGGATCGGGGGATTCGGGCGTTGTACGGGTTTGGGCCAGGAGAAGATCGGGTCGAAGTCCACGAAGTCGCCGTGGAACTCGGCCCGTTCCTTTGCCCATATCTCCTTCATCGCGAGGACCCGTTCGCGCAGCAGACTCATGCGGGTCTTCGGATCGGTGCCGTGATCGCGCATCTCCTCGCGGTTCCAGCCGGCGCCCACGCCGACGACGACCCGTCCGCCGGAGACGTGGTCGAGGCTCGCGATCTCCTTGGCCGCGATGATGGGGTCGCGCTCGATGAGGAGGAGGATCCCGGTGCCGAGCAGGAGCCGTTCGGTCGTCCCGGCCATCGCGGTGAGGGCCACGAACGGATCGAGCGTCCGGTAGTACTTCCGCGGAAGCTCGCCCCCCTCGGGCCACGGCGACTCCCGCTTCACCGGGATGTGCGTGTGCTCGGCGATGAACGCCGACTCGAAGTCGCGCCTCTCGAGCTCGCCGCCCAGCCGCGCAGGATGAATGCCCTCGTCCGTGACGAACGTAGCGATGCCGAATCTCATAGGTGCCCCCGAATCTCCCTCCTGATTCCTTCCCCAAAGCGGGCGTTCCGGCAAACGCGACATCATCCAGCCGCACGGGACCGCCCATATCAGCCAGGGCTGAGGACGCGACCGGCCGCACGATGAGCGAGCGTCGAGATGTAGCCCTATTGACGCAGGGCCTCGGGCGTCTGAGCCGGTCACGAACCGCCAAGTGACCGACCAGCTCTTCATGAGCGGGCACACGGTCGCCTTCCACCTGCGACACGTCTTCCGCGAGCTCGAGGTGACCGCGCGGGTGGAGCCGACGCGGCTCGTCATGAAGGCGAGCAAGTGATCAGGACGGGGCCGTCGCGAGTGACCGGTGATCCGGGGCCCTCCGGAACGGCCTAGCCGATTAGGGGATGCCGCTCGAAGTCCCGGTGCATAGCGTCAAGGGCATGGAAACCGTTGAGGACCAGGCGAGCGCCGCTCGTCTCTTCATCACGGAGGCGCTCACCACGGATCCCAGGATGAGCCACGAGAAGCTCATGGCCGCTCAGGCCGAGGCCGCACTCGCGATCGCGTCGGCGCCGGACGGCGTGGCGGCGGCGGTCCGGGCCGGCAGGGGCGGCGTGACGGCGTAGACGCAGAGCCGGTGGGAGCGGTCTCATCGGCGGGCCGCGGTGCCGCAGTCGACGGGGCATCACGGCATCAACCGAGAAAGGAAGCCCAGGGCAGATGTCAACCGGCAGGGTCGAGGAAGGCCCGCACAAGGTCGTGCTGGGTATGTACGGCAGCCATGAGACGGCTCAGCACATTGTGGACGTTCTCGCCCAGCACAAGTTCCCGGTGGAGCATGTGAGCATCGTGGGTACGGGCCTCAGGCTGCAGGAGGCCGTACTCGGCCGCCTCGCTCTGGGGCGGGCCCTGGGCTCCGGAGCGCTCACCGGTGGCTGGATCGGGCTTCTCGTCGGGCTCGTGTTCCTGATCGTCAGCCCGTGGGCGGCGGCATCAGTGATCTCCGCGGTCGTGATCGGCATCGTGTTCGGCCTCATCTGGGCGGGGGTCGCATACGTGTGGCGGCGGTCGTCGTTCGTCGCGGTGCCCGCCGTCGTCGCCGACCGTTACCAAGTGCTGGTCGACGCACCGTTCGCCGAGGAGGCGCGGCGCGTACTGGCCGCGGCCAGGGTGGCTCCGGCCGACAACGCGAGCCGGCTGGTGTGACCCTTCGGGAGGAGATCGAGATGAGCCAGGCCACGACGGTCGACCGCGGCAAGTGGACGGAGTTCTTCGACACGCTGAGCGCGGATCACGCCGGTCACAGCGCCGCCATCGAACTGCTCGACGCCGACTTCGGCGACCAGTTCGAGACCGAGCGGCTGCCGTTCGCGTACGCCTCCTACGATCCCCGCGACGATGTGGTCGTCATCGGAGTCGGGGGGAACTCGGCGCGATTCCCGGTTCTGCTCCGCCACATGATCGACCATCCCACGGAGATCGATTTCACGGTCCTCGCCCCGGCCGAGACCGACGTCCGGATCGTCGGCGGGGACGGGACCGCGACCCTGCTGCGCCTGCGTCCGGAACCCGCCCTGCCTCCCTGAGCCCGCCGGTGGACGCCGTGTGGCGGCCGTCCGGTGCCGCAGGCCCGGCGCGCCGTGGAGGCCTCGAGCTCCGGGCGGCCGTGTCGGCGGGCCTGAGCCCGCCTCCGGCCTACGGAGGCGTCCGCGTTCTGGACACGTCGCTCACCCTCCGCCACACCGTCCGAATCATCCGCTGAGACGCTCGTGGACCAGCCGGACGGCCATCGCGCCTTCGCCCACGGCCGACGCGACCCGCTTGATGGACCCGCTCCTGACGTCGCCGACCGCGAACACGCCCGGCAGGCTGGTCTCCAGGGGCAGCGCGTCGTCGCCGGTGCGAATGAAGCCTTTCCCGTCCAGCTCGACCTGGTCGGCCAGCCAGCCGACACAGGGGTCGGCGCCTATGAAGATGAACAGGTTCCGGGCCTCGTGGACGCGCCGTTCGCCGGTGCGGCCGTCCTCGACGACGACCGCCTCCAGCGTCTCGTCGCCGACCAGTTCGCGCACCTCGGTGCGCAGGTGGACCTCGATGCCCGGAGAGCGCTCGATCTGGTCGATCAGGTAGCGGGACATGCTCTTGCCCAGGTCACCGCCCCGGACCAACAGCCTGACCCGCTTCGCGCGCTCAGCGAGATAAAGGGCGGCCTGGCCGGCCGAGTTGCCGCCGCCGACGACCGCGACGGGCATGTGGACGCACTGCAGCGCCTCGACCTCGGTGGCGGCATAGTAGACGCCGCAGCCCTCGAACCGTTCGAGGCCAGGGACGTCGAGCGACTTGTAGCGGGCGCCGGTGGCGAGCACCACCGTGCGGGCGCTGATCCGGCCGCCGTCGCCGAGGGCGACGCCGTAGCCGGCGTTCTCGACCTCCAGCGCGGTGGCCTCCGCGGGGACACCGAGCCGCGCATCGAACTTCTCGGCCTGGATGACCGCGCGCTCGGCGAGCTCGGCGCCGGAGATTCCAGAGGGGAACCCCAGGTAGGCTCGCGGCGGCACGGAACAGGCGCTGAAACTGTGGGATGCCGGTCGGGGGCATGGGTAACCTCCTGCCCCCAGCATCGTTCGGTGGCCCGCCTCCGGCATCCCACGATCGGACGGGTCTGAGCCGCCCCGGCGGCACAATCCGGGTGCAGCGTCCTCGGCGCGCTTCCGCCGTCCGACGGGCGGGATCAGCGCGCAGTACTCGACGACGAGTTGCTCGTCGCAGATGGATTCGAATCTCTTCCCGCGCCGGCGGTCGTACGAGCTCCGTACGCAGATCCGGCAGGTCACCCCGAAGGTACGACGGGTGCGCCGCGGCGTGGAGTGGGCGCCCGTCGTCATTGTGCGGGCCACCGTGAGCGTCACCTGAGCGCGCCGTCGGCGGGGGATCTTCCGGCCGGCCGCGTCGGCCGGAAGGGGGACGTGTGAGCCGTCCCGAGTTGCGACGGACCTGGCCGATGCGGCGTACGGCCGCCGGTCACGCCTCCTCGAGGACCGCCGCCACGGCCGCGGCCACGGCCCGGGGGTCGGCGGGCACGGGCACCCCGTCGACCATGACGGTCGGCGTCGCGCCGACGCCGCGCCGGCCGGCGGCGAAGGTCACGTAGGCCGCCCAGCCCAGGTAGGCACTGCCGAGCACGCAGCGGGCGAAGCCGGGATCGGTCAGTCCCACGGACCGGCCTCTCTCGACCAGCTCCTCGTCGGTCAGGCCGGGCCCGCCCTCGGGCGGCTGGACCGCGAACAGCGCCCGGGCGTACTCCCGGAACCGTCCGCCGTCGGCCGCACAGCCCGACGACGACGCGGCGCGCGACGAGTAGTGATTGGTCGACAGGCGGTCCAGGAACGACATCGGGTGGTAGTCGATGTTGATCAGCTGGTCGGCTACGAGCCGGTCCAGGGTCGGCCCGGCGACCTCTTCGAACCGCTTGCAGTACGGGCACTGGAAGTCGATGTAGGCGTCAACGGTGACGGGACCGGCGCCGACCACGACGCCGTCTCCGCCGGCCGACGCACCGGCCGGAACGCGGTCCGGTGCGGGGGCCATGGGCATCCATGTGGTCACGAGGCCTCCTTTGAGTCCAATTGGGGCGGGCCGACCGGTGTTCTGGCATCGCACCTGATCAAAGGCCCATGCCGGTTGCCCTGACCCTGCCCTGACGGCGTGACCTAAACACCGGCGGCGCCTTTGCCGGGCTGTGCCGGCGCCCATGAGGCGTGAAGCCTGGCTCAAGTCTTGCCAGGCAGTTTGGCCCACGCCGGAAGACGAAGTTCCGTGGAAGAAGACGGGCATCGCGCTTGGAGTGGGGGAACGTATGAGCGAACGAGATCATCATCCGTTCCGTGGGCTGGCCGGGGCCTGGGCCCCGCGAGCCTGGGCCTGGGCGCGGCGCAGCTCACGGCGCCGAACGCCGTCCGCCACATGAGCCGCGTCGACGACTCGGCCGTGGCGTGCGTCCTGGTGCCCGACAACGACTTCGCCGCCAACGCCGTGGCGCCGGTGTGCTTCGGCACCGAACCCTCCGGCGGCTGCTGGCACCACAACCACGGGATCGACGAGTGCCCCGGCGGCGGCCGCCCGGCCCGTCATGGGGACGATGGCCAGAGCCGGTCCATGAACGGGGGGTTGCGATGACGATGTTGGTCGACGTCGCCGTCGAGCGCTACAGGTTCGTCTGCGGGCGCTGCGGCCAGACCTGGACCGCCGACTACGACGTGCAGTACGTGACCGACGACGTCGGCGCCACGTTCGCGTTCTATCGGCTCGACGGCGTGCCGGTGCCGCCGCCGACCGGTGGAGAGGTAACCTGCCCGAACTGCGGCGCCATGGGCGTCGCCGTGATCCCCGAGGGGCGACGCGACAGCCCGCCCGCGCGCCTGGACAGCGACGAGCCGCGCGAGCGCGTCACCACCACCGCCGAGCAACGCCGGGCGTCCATGCCGCACCTGCCGGGGCTCGTCGGCGAGAGTGGAGGCCGGGCCGGCGGTCGGCCGTAGCGGGCCGTCGGGCCGGTCGCGGGGCGATCGGCGCCCGGCAGGGTGCCGCATGCCCGGTGGGGTACCGGGTGTCCGGTGGAGGGTGTCCGCGCGGGCCCCGTAGGCCCTCGCGGCGCGCCCGTCCACCCGGCCGTCCTCGATGAGCTCCCGCCCGGCCGCAGGGTCTGCTCCTCCCCGGCGCGATGACGTCGCGGCGATCCTCATCTACCCGGTGCGCGGCCCGGATCGGCCTGGCGGCCGGCCGTCCGCGTCGTTCACGGGAGCGCGTCGATCGGGACGACGTCGATGAGCTTCTTGTTGACGAACTCCTGCATGCCGAGCGCGGACAGCTCCCGGCCGTAGCCGGAGTCCTTGGTCCCGCCGAACGGCAGCTCGGGCGAGGTCCACGTCGGATGGTTGACGAACACCATCCCACTGTCGATGTGCCGGGCGATCTCCCGGCCGTGTTCCTCGTCGCCGGTGAACACCGAAGCCCCGAGCCCATAGCGGGTGTCGTTGGCGACGGCGATCGCCTCGGCCTCGTCCCCGACCCGGAAGAACATTGCGACCGGGCCGAACAGCTCCTCACCGTAGATCGGGTTGTCCTTCGCCACCCCGGTGAGGATCGTGGGCTGCACGAACGCTCCGGTCGTGGGCACGGGATCGCCGACCTCGGTCGCCCGCGCGCCGTGCTCGACCGCCTCGGCGACCTGCGCCCGGAGTTTCTCGGCGGCGGTTCGCGACGACAGCGGCGGCAGCGTGGTCCGCTCGTCCATCGGGTCGCCCGGGGTCAGCGTGCCGAGCGCCGCCGTGAACTCCTCGAGGAACTTGTCGGCGATCTGCTCGTGGACGAGCAATCGCTTGCTCGCCACGCAACTCTGGCCGCAGTTGTGCATCCGTCCCCACACGGCCCAGTGCACCGTCGCGCCCAGGTCGGCGTCGGGCAGGACGATCAGCGGGTCGCTGCCGCCCAGTTCCAGGGTGGTCTTCTTCACCACCTTGCCGGCGCGCGTCGCGACGGCGGCGCCCGCCTCCGTGCTGCCGGTCAGCGCCACGCCCCTGACGCGTGGGTCGTCGATCACCGTCGCGGCCTGCTCCTTGGTGATGAACAAGTTGGTGTAGACCCCCTCGGGCGCGCCCGCCTCGCGGTACAGCCGCTCGAAGGCCAGCGCGGACTGGGGCACGCTCGACGAGTGCTTGACCATGACGACGTTGCCCGCCATCACGTTCGGGGCCGCGAAGCGGACCAACTGGTAGTACGGGAAGTTCCACGGCTGCACCCCGAACAGCACACCCATCGGGCTGCTGACGACGACGGCGTCCCCCGTACGAGCGTCGAGGTGGACCGGTCTCAGGAAGTCCTCCGCGTTGTCGGCGTAGTAGTCGAAGATGTCGGCCGTCAGGACGACCTCCTCGATGCTCTCGCCGATCACCTTGCCCATCTCCAGGGTCATGAGGCGGGCGAACTCCTCCTGCCGTTCCCGCAGGATGCGTGCGGCGCGCCGGGTGACGGCCGCGCGCTCGTCGAAGCCGCGTTCGCGCCAGGTCTCGTACGTCGACCGGGCACGCGCCAGAGCGCTCTCCAGTTCCGCTGCGTCGAGTTCGTCGAAGGTGGCGAGCACCTCATCGCTGTAAGGATTCACCGATTGGTAGGGCATCTCTCTCAACCCTTTCGCCGACGGCTCACCGTGCTGCGGACGGATTGGGCCACGACGTGTGCAAGCCCGATCAGGGGCGTAGGGATATGGCGCGCCTTTCTCGGCGGCGCCGGGAGCCAGTCGTCGTCGACGCGAGCGTGAGGCCGCCCGATCTGGCGGCGACCCTGAATCAGCATCCCCGGCGCGGTCGCATGTCAAACCGCCGGGTCGTCGCGCCGGGAGGTGCGCGGGGCGCGGCTCCGAGAGCGAGAGCTCCCGGACCCGGGTCAAGAGACGGCCACGATTCTCCAGACCGCGCTCAACTCTGATACCCGTCCCTTTCACCCGAGACCGCCGGAAAGGTCCGGTAGAAGAAGGCATACGTACGAAAGATTGGGGAAGTCATGACATTGCGGATGAGGCGCACCAGGGGCGGCCGGCTGCACGGAGTGGAACCGACCACCGTGGTACTGCCACGGGATCCGTTCGCCGATGTACAGGAACTGCTCAGCCGCATGACCGGTCTGATCCAGCCGGCCGCCGAGACGGAGGCCGATCGGCCCTGGGTCCCGGTCGCGGAGATCGACGAGAACGACCAGATTCGCGGCATTTCGCGAGTTCATCCACACGGTACAGAGCGGCGCCGGTCTCGACGCTGACGCGGCTGAACGCGCGGCACGGGCGACGCTCACGACGTTGACCGGGTGACCGCGCGACGCATGGGCGGCTGCTCATCGCGGTGGGCACGGCGCACGCCGCCGCCCACGGGTTCGCCGCCGAGGCGCGAATCGATCACCGGAGCCATGCCGGAGAGTAAAGCTTTCTCGTCTGCGTTGACACCGGTACGAGAGGTGGGAAGCTCGAAATAGGGGCACTGGCCTGCGGATATTCCTATTTCCGGCAGGCGTTGGGTGATT